>CALZMA010000206.1 GCA_945788445.1 uncultured Bacteroidales bacterium
CTCGAGGCTGACGGAGTCGGCGGGGTAGTAGCCGTAGCGGAGGGAGAGGGGCCAGCGGGAACTGGGGGGATGGGGCAAGGTGAGGGTGCGGTCGATGATGGCCCAGGCGCGGCGGGCGTCAATGCCGGGGGTGCCCTTGAGGATGGCTTCGGCGATGATGGCGACGGCGTGGTTGCCGGTCATGCAGTGGGTGTCGCCGCCCCAGAGGGCCCAGACGGGGAGGTAGCCCTGGGCCTCGCCCTGCACGACGAGGCTCTCCACGAAGGGGGCGACGAGCTCGGGGGTGGCAAGGAGGTAGAGGGAATGGGCGGCGCGGAAGGTGTCCCAGCAGGAGAAGGTGGAATAGAAGGGATGGCGCCCGGCGCGGTGGAGGGTGTGGGCGGGCCCGGCGCGGAACTGCCCATCGGTGTCGGAAAGGAGGTTGGGCTGGAGGAAGAGGTGGTAGAGGGAGGTGTAGAAGAGGGTGCGCTGCTCGGGAGTGCCCTCGAGGGTGAAGCGGCCGAGGAGGCTGCGCCACCGGTCTTCGGCAAGGCGGACGGTGGCGGGGAAGTCCCAGGCGGGAAGCTCATTTTCCATATTCTCCACGGCGCCTTCTTCGGAGACGGTGGAGAGGGAGATTTTGACTTCCAGAGGGGCATCGCCCAGTGGGGAGAAGCGGAGGAGGAGGCGGGGGGCGCGGTTGCCGGCGAGGGCGGCGAGGGTGTCGGCTTGCAGGAGGGGGCGGTTCGTGCGGAGGCAGAAGTAGACGTGGCGGCGGACCCAGACGGAGGTCTCGAGGTGGCCGGTGAGGGTGTAGGGGTCGCGCTGGCTGAGCCGGCACTCGCGGACGCGGCGCTGCTGCTGGCCTTCGCTCCAGGCGGGGCCGTGCTGGAGGTCGAGGAGGAGGCGGGGAACGGCGGCGAGGGGGAAGGTGTAGCGGTGGTAGGCTACGCGGGGGGTGGCGGTGAGTTCGGCGAGGATGCCGCTGTCGGCAAGGCGCACGCGGTAGTAGCCGGGACGGGCGGCCTCGGTGGATTTGTCCATCAGGCTGCGCACGGGTCCGGGGACGGGGACGGACGCGAGGGGAAGGAGGAGGAGGTCGCCGAGGTCCATGCAGCCGGTGCCGGAGAGGTGGGTCTGGGAGAAGCCGAGGAGGTGGCGGTCGGTGTGGAGGTATTCGGCGCAGTACTGCCAGCCGATGCTGCCGGTGACGGGACTGGGCTGGACGAGCGCAAAGGGACAGGACGCACCGGGGTAGGTGTGGCCGTTGGTCGCACAGCCGATGAAGGGGTCGACGGCTTGGAGGGGGTCGGCTTCGAGGGCGCGGACGGGGCCCGGAAGGAGACTGAGGAGCAACAGGAGGAACAGGCTTTTCATGGCGGAGGGGGCTGACGGGGGGCGCGGGGGCATTTTCCAAAACCTTCTGCACGAAAGGGAAGCGGGGTCAGCGGTTGCCCTTGGGACGGAGGGTGACGAGGGGAACGAGCATTTCCTCGAGGGAGATGCCGCCGTGCTGGAAGGTGTCCTTGTAGTACTGCACGTAGTAGTTGTAGTTGTTCGGATAGGCGAAGAAGCGGTTGCCCGTGGCGAAGATGTAGGCCGTGGAGAGGTTTGGCTGGGGGAGCTGGAGGGCTGCGGGCTTCTTGACTTCGTAGACTTCGCGGGGGTTGTAGGAGAGGTTGCGGCCGAGCTTGTAGCGCAGGTTGGTGTTGACGTTGCGGTCGCCCACGACCTTGGTGGGGGCGGAGACGCGGATGGAACCGTGGTCGGTGGTGATGAGGATGTCGTAGTCCATGGAGGCGAGGCGGCGGAAGAGTTCCTTGATGGGGGTGTGGCGGAACCAGGAGAGGGTGATGCTGCGGTAGGCGCTCTCGGTGCCGGCAAGCTCGCGGACCATCTTGGACTCGGTGCGGGCGTGGCTGAGGATGTCGATGAAGTTGACGACGAGGACGCTGAGGGGGGTCTGGGCGTTGAGGATCTGGGGGAGCATCTTGTCGACCTGGGAGGAGTCGTTTATCTTGTGGTAGGAGAAGGCTTCGCGGCGGCGGAAACGGGCGAGCTGCGACTGGATGAGCTGCTGCTCGTTGAGGTTCTTGCCTTCGTCTTCTTCCTCGTCTACCCAGAGCTCGGGGTAGAGTTCCTTGATTTGCAGGGGCATGAGGCCGGCAAAGATGGCGTTGCGGGCGTACTGGGTGGCGGTGGGGAGGATGGAATAGTAGAGGTCTTCGTCGATGTCGAAGTCTTCGGCAAGCTCGCCCGAGAGGACGCGCCACTGGTCGAAACGGAAGTTGTCGAGGACAAGGAGGAATACCTTGCGGCCCTTGGAAAGGCGGGGGAATACGCAGCGCTTGAAGATGTCGGGACTCATGAGGGGACGGGCGTCGGGCTGGGCTATCCACTGCTCGTAGTGCTTGCGGATGTATTTGGCAAAGGTCTGGTTGGCCTCTTCTTTCTGCATCTGGAGCATTTCGCCCATGCCGGTGTCGGTTTCGGCCAGCTCGAGCTCCCAGTAGACGAGGCGCTTGTAGAGTTCTTTCCACTCCTCGGCGCTGAGCTGGTCGCTGAGCTGCATGCCGATGTCGGTGAAGGCCTGGCGGTAACCGGTCTGCTGCACTTCCTGGACGATTTCGCGCTGGTGGATGTTCTTCTTCAGGGCGAGCAGGATTTGGTTGGGATTGACGGGCTTGATGAGGTAGTCGGCGATTTTGGAGCCTATGGCTTGGTCCATGATGTCCTCTTCTTCGTTCTTGGTGACCATGACGACGGGGACGTTGGGGACAATTTCCTTGAGGCGCATGAGGGTTTCGAGTCCGGAGAGGCCGGGCATGTTCTCGTCGAGGAGGATGAGGTCGAAACGCTGCTCGCGGCAGAGGTCGAGGGCGTCGGGGCCGTTGGAGGCGGTCAGTACTTCGTAATCCTTCTTCTGCAGAAAAAGGATGTGCGCTTTGAGCATTTCTATTTCGTCGTCGACCCAGAGAAGGCGTGCGTGCATACGTGGAAGGTTTAAGGGCTGCGCTTGCAGCAGGGTTTTACATTACAGGCGCAAATGTACAAAAAAATCCCTCCTTCAAGCATTTGCCTG
>CALZMA010000207.1 GCA_945788445.1 uncultured Bacteroidales bacterium
CTCGTTCCAGGTGGTGTCGTTCTTTTCCTCCTTGTCCTTGATTTCGGAGTCCACCTTGCCCGTGCTGTCCCCGCCCACGAGGGAGTAGGTGCAGATGCCGGCCACGGCGATGAGGATGGCGGCGATGGCGATGATGAGGAAGCGGCGGATGCCCTTCGTGGGGTCGCTGATGGTGTTCCAGTCGAGTATCCAGGCTTTGCCGAGGCGCACCTTGTCTTCGCGCGTCACGGGCAGCGAGGCCCCCTTGAGCATGCGCTGGTCGTTGATGAACGTGCCGTTCGAACTGGTGTCGCTGATGGTCATTCGGCCGAAGAGGTCGAAGGTGATGACGGCGTGGCGGCGGCTCACGTTGTCGGTCTGGTCGTTGATGACGATGTCGCAGTCCGTGCTGCGGCCGATGGTGATGCGTTTCATGCGCGGGTGGAGATGTTAGGGAGTGGGAGGAAAAATGGGAGTGGCGGCTTTATTTTTTCTTCTTCCAGGGCAGGGAGAGCTGTGCGAACTGCTGTTTGAGCCCTTCGAGGAAGCCGGGCTGCTCTTTCGAGTCCTGCTTCATTTCGGCCACGATGACGGTGAGGTTGTCGTGCTGTGCGCCGCGCTCATAGCCGAGGGCGTTCATGTAGAGCGTGAGCTGTTCGGCCTCCGCCTTGGGCTGTCCGGCGTTTTCGGTGAAGAGCTTGAGCATTTCCGGCTCCGGCTCCCCGTTCCAGATGCCGTCGGAGCAGAGGAGGAAGCGGTCGCCCTTGCGGTAGGGGAGTTCGGCGATTGCGGGCTCGACGTTGGGCCAGATGCCCAGGGCGCGGGTGATGATGTTGGAGAAGTTGGACTGCCGTGCCTGTTCCTCCGTCATCAGTCCGTTGCTGACCATGTCGAAGACCTTCGAGTGGTCGAAGGTGCGGAAGTGCTTGCGTCCCTTGCGGAGCTGGTAGATGCGGCTGTCGCCGACGTGTGCCACGTAGGCCTTGTGGGGCGTGAACACGGCGATGGTCGCCGTCGTTCCCATGCCGCGCAGGGCGGGCGTGGCCGCGGCGCAGCGGTAGATGGCGTCGTTGGCGCGGCGTATGGCCTCGCGGAGTGCCTCGCCGTCGAGCTTTTCGGCGGGGAGGGAGCGGAGGTAGCCCACGATTTCGTTCGTGGCGAGCGACGAGGCCGTCTGGCCGCCGTTCATGCCGCCCATGCCGTCGCACACGGTGAGGATGACGCTGTCGCCCACGGTGGCTCCGTCGAAGGAGTCCTGGTTTTCATTGCGTCCGCCGATACCCGAGCGGCCGAAGGCGTCGCAGAGCGGCGTGACGGCCAGCTGGACAACGGGTTCGAGGCCCTGTTCGTTTGAGCGTTTCAGTAACATGTTGGGGAAAGGTCAAGGTTTGGAGTAGGGTGGCTTAGAACTTGTCGAGCATACCCTGGATTTTCTTCTCGTAGACGGGGTCGCCTGCGGCCTTGGCGGCCTTGAGCGCCTCGCGGAAGAGGTATTCGGCCTCGCTGAGCTGCATGGCGCCGCCGCCCTTGAGGTTCGGCTCGTAGTTGTGGAGGCCCAGCCAGTAGAGGGCGGGGTAGAAGTCGGGCTTTGCCTTGACGGTCTGGCGCAGGAGCTCGTTGCACTTGGCGCCGCTCTGCTTCAGCTTGTCCTGGAGGTTGGCCTGCATGCGCACAAAGTCGTCGTCGATGTTGAAGGAGCCGTAGCTGACGGCGTAGAGCTGGCTCAGCGTGAAGAGCGCTTCGGGGTCGTTCTTCTCCGCCAGGGCCTGGAGTTCGGCCAGGGCAGCGGCTGCCTTGTCCTTCGTGAGGAGGTCGGCGCGGATTTCCTCTACGGTGCGTGCCTCGCTGTCTTCGGGGGGCACAACCTTGGTGTCGTTATTCTTCCCTACGGAGTCGGAGTCGTCCTTGCCGCCGCTGAAGGCCGCAATGCCGCCTATGATGCCCGCAACGACCACCACGCCCGCCGCGATGCCGCCGATGAGGGGCAGCTTGTCCTTCAGCGACGGGGACGAGGGGTTTTGCAGGCCCACGTAGTCGAGGGCGGCGCGGAACTCGGCGGCCGACTGGTAGCGGCGCGTGCAGTCCTTCGCCGTGGCGCGCTCGATGATGCCGCGGAGCACCTTGTTCTTTACCTCGCCGAGGGGCATCTTGCTGTTGAGGTGCATTTTCAGCACCACGTTGGAGGGGCCCTCGAAGGGCAAGTGGCCCGTGAGGAGCTGGAAGAGCATGATGCCCATGGCGTAGATGTCCGTGGGGCGGTTCTGGTGGGCGATGTCGCCCACGATGAGCTCGGGTGCGGCATACTGGGGCTTGCCCATGAACTGTCCGGCGGTGGTGAGGTTGCGGTCGAGGGTCTTCAGTCCGTCCACCTTCTTGGCGATGCCGAAGTCGATGAGCTTGATTTTCTCGTCGCGCGTCACCATGATGTTCGAGGGGTCGATGTCGCGGTGGATGTAGCCCGCGTCGTGGAGCGCCATGATGCCCGAGAGCACCTTCTTGGTGACGAGCACGGCGAACTGCACGGGGTTGGTCTGGTGGAGCTTGTAGAGCTGTTCGGCATAGGCGATGGTGTTGCCGTTCTGGTCCTTCACGTTGCCCTGGAGCAGGTCGTTGAGGGCCACGCCCTGGAGGAGTTCGCTCACCACGTGGTAGTGGTAGGACACGGTGCCGTTCTGCATGGGCGTCTCGATGGTCAGGAAACCCATCATCTCCACGAGGTTGTCGTGCTTGATGCGTATGTTCGCCTCGTTCTCGGCTCGCTGGATGACACTCTCGGGGAGGCCGGCGAACATGAACTTGATGGCCACGTCGCGCACCTCTCCGGTGTTTATGTTGATGCGCCGGCCACGGTACACCTTGCCCATGCCGCCCTCGCCCAGGGGCGTGGAGGTGGTGTCGAACTCGTAGTAGTAGCCTTCGCGTTTTTCTTTCTCTCCTTGTAACTTGATGATAGCCATACCGTAGTTGTAGTTTTTGGATGAGTGGTTTAAGGGTGTGGGTGAGGGGGTGCGCTGCTATTGGTAGAGCACCGTGCGTTGCTGTCCCGAGTCTGAGGGGCCCTGGTTGCGGCCGTAGAA
>CALZMA010000208.1 GCA_945788445.1 uncultured Bacteroidales bacterium
TAATGAATAATGAATAATTAATGAGGAATAAGGAATGAGGATTTGCTCCGCGTTCCAGCGGCGTAGCCCAATTATTCATTATTCATTATTAATTATTCATTCGAGGAAAAACTGCGGGCTGCCCTTTCTCTTTCTTCGCCTTTTCCCTATCTTCGCCGCGCAAACCATTTTTTCACAAACTTAAAACCTGACAGACATGGAAGCAAAAGAAAAAGTATTGGCTACAATGAAGGAGGCCGGCGCGCCGCTGAACGCGGGCAAGATTGCCGAACTGAGCGGCCTCGACCGCAAGGAAGTGGACAAGGCCATGAAGCAGCTGAAGGAGGAAGGCGCCATCGTTTCGCCCGTCCGCTGCAAGTGGGCCCCCGCAGAATAGCCGCCCGCCCCTTGCCCCGCATCGGGGGCCATGGTACACGAAAGCCCGAGCGCATTGCGTCCGGGTTTTCGTTTTATTATATAGGAACTCCTCCCCGCAGCCTCTCCGCTTCCTTTTACGGGGAGGCGAAAGAGGGAGAAGGGAGGAGTGCTCATAAGGTAATGTGTTTTTGGGGGATGGTAAATGACGAAGCAGTGTTTCTCAGGCAAATTTTTTTCAATTAGGAATTAGGAATTAGGAATTAGGAATGAGGAATTAGGAATTAGGGCTACGCCGTTGGAACGCGGAGCCATTCCTAATTCCTAATTCCTCATTCCTAATTGTATACGTAGATGCTGTAGCCCTTCACCGAGCCCGGGGCTCCCGCTTCGGCGCGGGGGAGGTATTCGAGGCCCGTGAGGGTTTGCTCGCTGCCGAGGTCGATGACGATGGTGTGGGGCAGGGCATCGCCTTCGGCCGTCTGCCAGTAGGTGCTCTCCTGGAGGTCAAACACCTTGTCGACGGTGCGCGTACCCGTCTGGCTGTCGGTGTAGTAGGCTTTCCACGGGTTGCGGTCGATGCGCTGGCCGTCGGCCCCGAGGGCATAGATTTCGGCGATGGCCGAGACGGTGGAGGCATCGTGGCCACCCGCCGCGCAGAGGGCGAGGTAGCGGCCCTTGGCGGCACTGCCGAAGCGGACCTTCTGCCAGCCGTTGCCCGGGGCAAACTGGCCGCGGTGGGCGGGCGTGAGGACGCTGAAGTTCGGGCGGCGGGCCGCATCGGTGATGTCGTCGGCCGCGGTGAGGTTCAGCTTGTTCCACTCGGGCTTGTCGCTGCCGAAGACCTTCGGTTCGGCCTTCGGACCGATGACGTCGAGCACAACGATTTCGTTCTCGCCCTTCTTCAGCCAGCAGCCGGGCACGTAGAGCGTTTGCTGCGGACCGATGCTCCAGAAGCGGCCGAGGGCGTGGCCGTTGATGTAAACGAGGCCCTTGCCGAAGGCCTCCGTGTTGAGGAAGGTGTCGCCCGTGCGCTTCAGGCGGAAGGTGCCGCGGTAGTAGCCCGCGCGGGTTTCGAGCGGAGAACGGGCCTGGCGCCGGAAGGCAGCGAGGGCGTTCTCGTAGGTGTCGGGAATGAGCTCCATGGTCCATTCCAAGGGTTCGTGGACGGTGCGACAGCCGGCGGCGGCGAGCTCGAGGCGGGGTTGGCCAACGATGCCCTTGTAGTCGTAGATGCCTTGGCCGAAGTTGATGCGGCCCATGCCTTCGACCACCAACTGGAGCTTCGTGCCGGCGGGGCAGGCCGGGATTTGCAGGCTGTTCTGGCTCTTGGTGCGGTCAATCACGCCCACACGCTTGCCGTTCAGGTAGACCACGGCGAAGTCGTGTACCTCGGCCTGGAGCACGGCGGGCGCGTCGAGCGCAGGCAGGGTGGTGGAGTAGATGGCCGAGCCGAAGCCCATGTCGAGCGCCTCGAAGGTCCGGATGGCATCGGTTTCGGTGCGCACCACGCCGCTGGCGAGGGGAGCATATTCCGTGAGCGTCACTTCGGGCAGCGTGATGAGCGGAGCGGGGGGAGCGGGTACGGCGGGCAGTTTCTGGCCATCGGCGTAGCGCTGGAGGAGTTCGCGCAGGGCGAAGTATTTGGGCGTGGTGTGGCCGTATTCGTTGATGGGCGCGTCGTAGTCGTAGGAGGTGACGTCGGGCATGAGCCACGGGCTGTTGCCGCCCGCCCAGTGGCCGAAGGAGGTGCCGCCGTGGGTCATGTAGAGCGAGAAGGAGATGCCGCGGGAGAGCATCTGGTCGATGCCGTCCACCATTTCCTTCGCGCCGCGGGTTTCGTGGGCGGAACCCCACTTGTCGAACCAGCCGCTCCAGAACTCGGAGCACATTTTCGGCGCATCGGGGCGCACTTCGCCCAGGCGGCGGAACTGTTCCTCGATGTTGGCGCCCGTGCCGAAGTTCATGGTCCAGACGAGGTCGTCGAGGGCATTGGCCTCGAAGGTGCTCGACCAGTCGCATTGGAAGAGGACGACCTTGTCGAAGCCCACCTTGCGCAGCATGTCGCGGATGGCGCTGATGTAGGGCTTGTCGGCCGCGTAGGCACCGTATTCGTTTTCAACCTGTACCATGATGATGGGGCCGCCCTTGTCCACGGTGAGCGGGGCGAGCTGTTCGGCTACGGCCGTCTCGAAGCGCTCTACGCATTCCATAAAGTAGGGGTCGAGGCTGCGCAGCTTCACGTCTTTCTTCTTCAGCAGCCACCAGGGCAGGCCACCCATTTCCCATTCGGCGCAGACGTAGGGTCCGGGGCGGACAATGACCCACATGCCGTGCTTCTGGGCGAGGCGGCAGAAGGCGGCCACGTCGTTGCCTCCCGTGAAGTCGAACTTGCCGGGCTCCTGCTCGTGGAGGTTCCAGAACACGTAGAGGCAGATGGTGTTCATGCCCAGTGCTTTGCACATCTTGATGCGGTGCTCCCAGTATTCACGCGGAATGCGCGGGTAGTGGAGTTCGGCCGCCTTCACGATGAAGGGCTTGCCGTTGAGCAGGAACGTGCCCTTGCCCACTTCGAAAGTGTTTGCCTTGCCGTTTTGCGCGTGGGCACCCAGCGGGAGCAGCGCAAGGAGAAACAGTAGCTTGTAAATCCATTTCATGATACAGATGGATGGTTTGAGAGTTTGTAAAAACGGGCCTG
>CALZMA010000209.1 GCA_945788445.1 uncultured Bacteroidales bacterium
TATCGCTTGTTTCGCTATTGGCTTTGGCTGTGGCCAGCACGTTGTACTTCTCTTCGAGCGCCGTGTAGGCGTTCTGGAGAGTTGAGGTCGTCTTGTCGGCTGCGGCAATGGCTGTTTCGGCAGCCGTTATCGCGGTGAGCGCATCGGTGATGTTCGCTTCCGTCACATTGTTGGTATATTTCGATTCAATGCCAAACATCTTGTATGCCTGGCGTACGAGGGTCAGTTCGGCGAGACCGAAGTACTTGTGCGTGCCCCAGGTGCCGCCGGTGGCGTCGGTGACGCGCAGACGGATGTAGCGGTAGCTTGTTCCGGCCGTGCCGAGGGGGGCCGAGGTGTAGCTCATGGCCTTTGCGGTCGGCAGCGGGTTCGTGGCATCGGAGGATGAAAGCGTGGTGATGGTGGTGTAGCTCTTAGGAATGCCATTGACCGCTTCGTTGGCACCTTCTACTACGATCGTTTTCGGTGCATCGACGTTGTGGGCCGAGGTGGGGAGCGTCGTGTAGCGCACTGCAAATTCCTCCAAGGGCATGGCATCGCAGTCGAAGAGCAGGTAGTGGTCTTCGTTGACGGCATCGTTACCCATCCAGTTGGTGTGGAAGTAGGTTTCTGCATTGCCGTCCACGAGCATTTCCGTGCCGTGGTACTGTTCGGGTGTGTTGGAGTAGATGCGCATGTTCGCCATGTCCATGTCGCCCCTCATGCCAACCTGGGCCACTTCGTCCACCAAGGTACGGGTACGGCTGATTAAGTTTTGCAGGTCGTTCTCTGCCACCAAGGCTTCGTCCATTTCCGTCATCACGATGTACCACTTCGAGGCATCTGCACCAGAATTCCAGCCTACGATGTCGTTGTCACTGGAAGCTGCGCAGTGTATCCATTGCATATCACCTCCGTTGAAACCCCAAAGGGCCGTTTGGATTTCCGTAAGCACAAAATCCTTGGCTGTTGCGCCCGTAGTTGCTTTGATGCTCTGCGCAATGGTTGAAATATAGCGGCCCGTGCTTTTGTTCTTCAGCTTGTAGTGGCCTTTCTCGCCGTTGGACTCAATTATCCAATGCTCCGCGTCGGTCAAGTTGCTTTCGGCTGTGACAACTTTGGTGGAGGCAATGTTCTTCTCCTCGTTGTTTACAGTCTTCGTCACATCCGTCAAATAGCGCGTGGGGTATGCAAAGCAGCGGAGCGTGCAAGTACTGCCGGGAATGAAGGCTACGCGGGCATCCTCGCGGGCCAACACCTCTTCGAGGGCCTTTTTCAGCGACTGAGCTGCTGTGATGTACGAAACTGTCTGGCGGTTGTCGTAGATGGTGCGTGCCTTAGTATAGACATTTCTCAGGTTCTCGACAGTGTGGCCTTTGAAGAAGCCCACCTTGGTGAAGTTCTTCTTCGTATCGCCGCCTTCGTCCACGTGGTTGAGGACAGGCAGGGCTTGGTTGAGCGCACTCTTGAGCAGGCTGGCTGCGGCCGATTCAGAATCGTAGCTAACTTCCTGCGTAACGCCCGCTACGTCCATCACCTTCACGCTTGCCTTGCCGCTCGAGATGGCGAGCATCGTGGCGTCGGTGAGGGGGAAGGTCTTGTCATTGGAGAAGGCCAGCAGGTTGCCCGCCTCGTCGTAGAGCAGGAAGCCCGCGCCGCCCGTAGCGCCCGACAGGATAGCCTTGCCGTTTTCCACCGTCATCTGGTATGTGCCTTCTACAGCGCCGTCGGCGGGGTTCTGGTAGTCGGTGTAGGCACCGAGGTCGCTATAGGTGCGGTTGTCCGCTTGCGCGCGGGCCGTCTGGCCGTCGTGCTTCAGATAGGTCTTGCCCGGAGTGGCATCGTTGATGAAGAGCACCTGCAGGTTTTTGGGATATTTCTTCGCCTTCACATACTGGATGGCCGCGTCGATGTCTTCCTGCGTCTGGGTGTATTCCGAGTTGGCGTAGTCGCCCACGAAGCGTTTGTTCATCACCGTGAAGAAGCCGTAGGCGCGGAAGAACTCGGTGAGGTCTTCGCCCGCGGCTTCGCAGGCCTTCTTGTAGAAATGGAGCAGGGATTTTTTGCCCTCCTGGTTGTAGCTGATCTCCATCGGGTCGCGGCGGAGCAACTCGAAGAGGCGGGGCAGGAAGTTCTTGTTCTTGCCCGTGAGGTGGTAGTAGAGCCAGAGCTTATAGTAAAGGTGCGTCTGTGCCCAGATGTTGTTCGAGAAGAAGTCGTAGTTCTCTCGTTCATAGGCGTTTAGCACGGAAGAAAGGTCGCCTTCGCCGCCGCTCATGCGCGAGGTGCTGCGTCCGTCGTACCATACGGCAATGTTGGCAAACATATTGTTCGTCACCTCCGTGAGGCCGTTCATGTTGATGGGCTTCTGGTGCTGGTGCCCGATTTCGTGGGCCGGGCCCCAGACAACGCCGCCCGCATTACTCTCGTTCGTCATATCCGCGCCGATGATGCTCGGCAGCGTGCCGTAGTTGTAGTTCGAACTGGTCCAGCCGCCCGACATGTAGCCCGTGTTCATGGTGATGGCGAGGCCGTGCATGCGGTAGTGCTTCGAGTAGTCCTTCGTGATGTCGTCGCCTTCGCCGGGGAAGGTGTAGATGTCCTGTTTGTCAGCGTCCCAGGCGTGGAAGCGGGCGTTGGCCTCCTCCACCTCCTGCTTGCTGAGCAGACCCATGGTGAGGCGCTGGCTCATCATGATGCGGTCCCAGCGCTCCAGCACGTCGGGGATGCGCACCCGGCGCGTGCCGTCGCTCTGCTTGGTGAACCAGTAGTCTGTGCAGTATTCAGGGTGGTTGCTGTCGGGGGAGTTGAAGCAGAACTGGAAGACCATGTATCGGCTTACGATGGTGAGGTCATCCAGCACGTTGCGCGCGGCGAGGTAGTCCCAGTCGGCTTCGTTGTCGCCCTTCGGGTAGACGTTGTTCTTCTGGATCAGGTTGTCGTTCGTTTCCGTTGTGGAGCCGTTGGCCTTCGTGAGGTTCGTGCGGAGCGAAGCCACTTTGTGTTTCTCGTCGCAACCCGTGGTGGCCGCATTGTGTGCCCAGAGGTCGTCGCCCACGGCGTTGTAGTA
>CALZMA010000210.1 GCA_945788445.1 uncultured Bacteroidales bacterium
GCGTTTCAATCCCTGCTTTCCGAAAACCGAAAGGCGGACTGGTTGCTGAAACATGCTGAAGGATTTGGTTTTTCAATCCTTCAGCATGTTTTAGTCTGATAATCAGAGATAAACAAGGGACGGCTGAAGGATTGAAACATTTTTCGGAGGTTTAAAATACGTAATAGTATGCACAAATTTCAGGCTGCGTTTCCAAAGTTTACGGCTCCAGAAGTGCAGAATTTGAAAAAGGGCAGGCAAGATGTTTTTCTTGCCTGCCCATAACTATGCTTGGTAGTTGAAGTGTTTATTTCTTGAGAGCTTCTTCCTTCTCTTCCACGCGGCGCAGTACCACTGCGGAGCGGGCGGGGATGTATAGCTTGAGCCAGCCCTTGCCATCGCGCTTGAGGAGCGGGTCGAAGTTGGTGAAGTGGCGGATGCTGTCATCGGAGAGTCCGTTGCCACCGTACTCAGGGGCATCGGTGTTGAGGACTACGTCGTAGGCACCTTCGGGAACCATGAAGCCGTAGCCTTCGTAGGAACGGACGGGGGAGAAGTTGAAGACGAATACGAGCGGGCCGCGGGCGTAGGCGAGCACCTGGTCGCCGTCGTTGTGCCAGATTTCCTGCACGGGGAACTTGCGGATGTCCGTCAGGGAGCGGAGCAGGTGGATCATGGCGCTGTCGAAGTCGCCGAGGTAGTGGTAGCAGAGTTCCTTGTTGTCCACCAGGTTCCACTGGCGGCGGGCGTACTTGTAGCTCCAGCCGTTGCCTTCGCGCGGGAAGTCAATCCACTCGGGATGGCCGAACTCGTTGCCCATGAAGTTGAGGTAGCCGCCGTTGATGGTGGAGGCGGTGACGAGACGGATCATCTTGTGGAGGGCAATGCCGCGGTGAACGGTGCCGTTCTCGTCGCCCTTGCGGAAGTGCCAGTACATGTCGGCGTCGATGAGGCGGAAGATGATGGTCTTGTCGCCCACGAGGGCCTGGTCGTGGCTTTCGCAGTAGGAAATGGTGCGCTCGTCGGCGCGGCGGTTGGTCACTTCCCAGAAGATGGAAGAGGGCTTCCAGTCTTCGTCGCGGAGTTCCTTGATGGTCTTGATCCAGTAGTCGGGCACGTTCATGGCCATGCGGTAGTCGAAGCCGTAGCCGCCGTCCTTGAAGGGGGCTGCGAGGCCGGGCATGCCGCTGACTTCCTCGGCAATGGTGATGGCGGCAGGCTTCACCTCGTGGATGAGCTGGTTGGCCAGGGTGAGGTAGCAGATGGCGTTGTCGTCCTGGTGGCCGTTGAAGTAGTCGCCGTAGCCGCAGAAGGCTTCGCCAAGGCCGTGGCTATAGTAGAGCATGGAGGTGACACCGTCGAAGCGGAAACCGTCGAAGTTGAACTCCGTGAGCCAGTACTTGCAGTTGGACAGGAGGAAGTGGATGACTTCGTTCTTGCCGTAGTCGAAGCAGAGGCTGTCCCAGGCAGAGTGTTCGCGGCGGTCGCCGGGATAGAAGAACTGGTTGGGGTCGCCGGCGTAGTTGCCGAGGCCTTCGATTTCGTTCTTCACAGCGTGGCTGTGCACAAGGTCCATGATGACCATGATGCCGGCTTCGTGGGCGGCATCGATGAGTTCCTTGAGTTCATCGGGCGTGCCGAAGCGGCTCGAGGGGGCAAAGAAGGAACTTACATGGTAGCCGAAACTGCCGTAGTAGGGGTGCTCGGCAATGGCCATAATCTGGATGCAGTTGTAGCCGTCGGCTATGACGCGGGGAAGTACATTCTGGCGGAACTCGTTGTAGCTGCCGACCTTCTCGGCATCCTGTCCCATACCGATGTGGCACTCGTAGATGAAGAGCGGACTCTTCTTGGGCTTGAAGTTGGGCTTCTTCCAAACGTAGGGCTGCTCGGGGGCCCAGACTTGTGCGCTGAAGATTTTGGTCTCTTCGTCCTGCACCACGCGGCGGCACCAGGCCGGCACGCGTTCGCCCTGACCGCCTTCCCAGTGTACGGAAAGCTTGTAGAGGTCGAGGTGCTTGAGGACTTTAGAGGGGAGCTTGAGTTCCCAGTTGCCGGTGCCTTCGAGGCGCTTGAAGGCATACTGGGCCTCTTCTTTCCATCCGTTGAAATCGCCGATGAGGTAAATGGCTGTGGCGTTGGGAGCCCATTCGCGGATGACCCACTGGCGGGGCGTGCGGTGCAGGCCATAGTAGAGGTGGCCGTCGGCGAAGTCAGCGAGCTTGTTCTTGCCGCCGGTGAGTTCGGCTATCTTTCTCACGGCGTAGTCGTGGCGACCCTGTATGGCGGCTTCGTAGGGTTCGAGCCACGAGTCGTTCTTGACGAGGTTGATGTGTTTCACAGCGGGAGCCTTGGGTGCCTTGGCACGCTTGGCCGTTTTCTTGGCCGCTGTCTTTTTCTCGGGTTGCTCTTTTGCTTTCATGGTGTAAGGTATAATGAATAATGAATAATTAATAATGAAAAATTAATCATTAATAATGAATAATGAATGAGGAATTGCTCCGCGTTCTATCGGCGTAGCCCAATTATTCATTTTTCATTATTCATTATTAATTACTAATATTACTGCACCACGCGGCCGTGGGAGTATTCGCCTTTCTTCAGCACATTGCCGTTGGCGTCGTACTCCACGTATTTGCCGTGCTTTTGGCCATTCTCGTAGGAACAGTCGATACGGGTGCCGTCGGCGCGGATTTCCACCGACTTGCCGTGGCGCTTGCCTTGGCTGAAAGTGCCCTTGAAGCGGCCGCCGGCAGCGTAGCGGATGGTGCCTTCGCCGTCCATCTGGTTGTTCTTCCATTCGCCGTTGTATTCATCG
The DNA here is from genome assembly GCA_945788445.1 of uncultured Bacteroidales bacterium. GTDB lineage: Bacteria > Bacteroidota > Bacteroidia > Bacteroidales > Bacteroidaceae > Alloprevotella. The sequence continues at coordinate 2,798 of CALZMA010000210.1, forward strand.
CCGTTCTTCCACTTGTACACACCGCGGCCGTGCATCATGTTGTTCTTCCAAAGCCCGGTGTAAGTGGCCACGCCTTTCCACTGGAAGGTGCCGTGCCCGCTCTGCTCGCCGTTGAGGAAAGAGCCGGTGTAGCTGTCGCCGCTGGCAAAGCGGAAAGTGCCCTCGCCGGTCCGTTCGCCGGCAAGGTATTGGCCCTCGTAGACATCGCCGTTGCGGAAGCGGTAGATGC
>CALZMA010000211.1 GCA_945788445.1 uncultured Bacteroidales bacterium
GGTGTGGAAGTTGCGCCGGGTGGGCACTTTCAGCGTGGGCGAGGTAACCATGAGGTGGCCTTCGGTATCGTAGACACAGACTATGACGCTGACGAAGGACTCCTTGCCGTTCACAAACACGTAGTCGAAGCCGAGCGATGCTTCGCCCTGGTCCGTGGGACGGATTTTGCTGTCGAAACTGACACCTGTGGCGGAGTCGATGGGCTTGTCGTCGAAGAGGCTGTAGACGGAGGGCATGAAGCCGGCGTAGTAGAAGCGGATGTTGTAGAGACTGAGGTCTACCGACTGCGGATAACTGTCCTTGGTATCGGCATCTGCCGAACTGGTCGTTGCCCCGTTGGACTTCAGGAGCTCTTCGGCCTGCTCCTGTTCCTTCGAGATAAATTCCTTCAAGTCGGTCGTGAGGAATTCTATCTTTGCCAAGGGGCGCTCCATGGCCACGTCGATGGTGTCGGGCGGGGCTACGTAGGTGCGGGCCTGCACCTCGCAATCTACCACTCCCCGGAAGGCATCGCGCAGGTCTGTGCCGCCCGTGTGGGGCGCCAGCAGGGTGATTTCCCTGAAGTCCCGGGTGTCGTAGAAGCGGTCCAAGCCCTCAGCGCCCACAAAGTCGGCCCAAATGGCCAAGCGATAGTTTCCTACGGGAAGTTCGGCCGGAAGGATGCAATCGTAGTCGTCCGGACTTACTTCGCGAAGGTATGTGCGGGAGAAGACGGGCACGTCCGCCGCCTGTCCCGTGGGCAGCAAGGGATAGGCTCGCAGGCTGAGGCGCAGGGTGCGGAGGGTGTCGGAGACGGCGCGGACGGAATCGGACTGGGCGCGCCCGCCCAGGAGGTTCACATCGTTCGAAGTCAGCAGCGTGCTGAAGCTCAGACGCAAGCAGGTAGCTGTTGCAGACGGCGGTTCGGGCACCTCATGCACATCGCACGAGGTGAACATTCCCGCCACAGCCGCCAAGCAGACAAGCAGGGGGAGGAGCAGTCTATGTAGTCTTTCTCTTTTCATTTTGGCTCAAAATACATAGACGAGCGCCACCGAAGCGAGGTCGATGCCCGACCATGTGGTGCTCTGGGAGTTTACGAGAAAACCGCCATAGCGGTTGATATATTTGTCGTAGTGGACATGGTAGCAACCCCAGCCCAACGTGGCCTCTATCTGCCAATGGCGGGAGGTGCCCAACTCAGTCCGGAAGCCCACGTTCAAGCCTCCGCCCAGGGCGGGAGTCCGGCGGGAGTGGCTCTGCCAGCGGTAATCGCCGTCGAAGGCGAAGTTGAAATAGGCCATGCCGCCGTGGGCCGCCGCGAAGAAACCGTGGTTCTTGCGCGAAGGCCAATAGCGGAGTTCGGGCTTTATACTGAAATTGCGGTATTTTATCTGGTACGTAAAGAAGTTGGCCGCACAGTAATAGACGGAGAGCGCGGCTGAAAGGTGGGGAACGAGGTCGAGTTCGGCCTGCACGTTATACTGTAAGAGCAACCATGCGGGAAGGTTTGTACCCACACGGAAACGGCGCTGCCAAGGCTCTTCGGGAGCCGGCGATGCGGGAACAGTGGCAGGGGACAACGGCTCGACAGCCTCCGACACCGAAGGCTGTGCTACGGAGTCGGGTGCTGCGGGCTCGAGAGCCGTCAAAGTGTCGGCCGGTAAATGACTATATAATAGAAGATGATTGGTTGCCGGTTCGGCGGGGTGGGGTTTCTCGCAGAGGGTAAAAACCACGCGGGCCTGACGGAGCTTCGGGAATGCGTTTGCCCGAAGCCACTGCCAGGTGCGCCCTCCCCGGTGTGCCTTGAGGAGGGAAAGCGTAGCGGTGTGGGCCTCAGCAGAAGGGAGCTGGCTGCACGAGTCAATCCAATGGACAATTTGCTCCCGCTCCTTGAGCTGGCTGGAACGCACGATTTCCGCAAGCTCGTGCCATGGGAAATAGTCGGTGGTGCGGCTCACGCAGCTGTCGTTCAAAGATATATGGGCACGGACCAGCCGCTCGTACGAGGCCATGCGGCGCTCGGCGAGCTGCTGGTTCGCCCTCGGGTTTCCTTCGGGCGAAGCGATGCCCTGAAACTGGGCGTGACAAATGTATGTTTGGGAATGCTGACGAAGACTGTCTGCAAAGGCAGACAACTGACGGAGTGTCTGTGCGTTATCGCTGTATGCCGTATCGACTTCAAAACGTGAGATTTCGAAGTCGAGCGGGAAGACGGGTTCTAAATATTTCTTAAAATTACCCCCCCCAGTAGCATGACCGCCGCTAAGGGCGTGAGTACATGGAGTTGATTCATTCTTTTAAGTTTCAGCGATTTGGTGGCAAAAGTAAGGCTTAATTTAAAACGGTGCAACATTTTGCAGATCTTTTTTCCCGTTTGCGTCCTGTTCTGTCTCATTTTCAATGAAATACGCAGGCTTCATTTCTCCCGCCCCTACGCCCTGCCACGAGTAAGGTGCGCTGTCCCTTGGCTGCCTTAGCGGCTGGGGACGGCGCACCTTTTGGATGATTTTCTGCCCCAATGGAGGGGCTCTCTGTGGTGTTTTCGTGACACTGTGTGTCAGTAGCGGAGGATTTGGCCCGTGCGGAGCTTTTTGCCGGACGTGAGGCGGTTTTGGGCGGCAAGCCGGTCCTCGGGCACTCCGAGCTTGCGGGAGATGGAGCTGAGGGTTTCGCCCTTGGCCACTTTGTAGAAGCGGGTGGCCTTGCGGGCCACGTCGCCGTTGTCGGGAGTTTCGCCTGCGGCCAGGTAGGCGGGACGGTCGCTTTGCTGCGGGGACTTGCGGAAGGTGTAGAAGTCGGCAGTGACGTCCTGCGCGGCGAAGTCGAAGAGGAATTCGGGGTTGATGGCTTCGCCGGCGAGGCGGGTCTCGAAGTGGAGGTGGGAGCCGAAGGAACGCCCCGTGTTGCCGCCAAGGCCGATGGGCTCTCCGGCACGCACTTCCTGGTCGGTCTGCACGAGTTGCTTGGAGAGGTGGCCGTAGATGGTTTCGAGGCCGTTGGGGTGGCGTACCACCACGTAGTAGCCGTAGC
>CALZMA010000212.1 GCA_945788445.1 uncultured Bacteroidales bacterium
TGCGAACGCATCCTCGTCTTCGAACGCGCCCGCTTGCAGCTGAACATCGTGCTTTCGCCGGAAAACCTCCTCGCCGGCCTGAACTTTGTGCCCGCACCTGCCGAGGAGGAGGAAACGACTGCCGGCTCGGAACAGGAGGAGGCCGACGATGACTCGGACGACGTGGCCTTCACGGAGCGGGACTTCGCCGTGAAGCACGGACAGGTGGAACTGCCGGGCACGCTGACAATTCCCGCGGGAGAGGATGAGCGCTGGCCTGTAGTGATACTCGTACACGGCAGCGGACCGCAGGACCGCGACGAGACGCTCGGACCGAATGCGCCCTTCCGCGACCTGGCGCACGGCCTGGCGCTGCGCGGCATTGCCGTGGTGCGCTACGACAAGCGCACGAAGGTCTACGGCGCACGCACCGCGGAAGTTTCGGGCGGCAAGCTCAATCTTGACACGGAGGCGGTGGACGATGCCTTGGCAGCCGCACGCTTGGTGGCACAGCTGCCGGAAATCGATGCCGAGCAGGTGTACATCGTAGGACACAGCCTGGGCGGAACGCTCGTGCCGCGCATGGCGGAAAGGGCCCGCCAGGAGGGTGTGAAACTGGCCGGTGTGGTGGGCGTAGCGGCCCTGGCCCGACCGTTTGAACAAGCGGTGGAAAGCCAGTTGGCCTACATTGCCGAAACGCAGGGCACGGACAGCGAACAGGCCCGGAAGCAGGCGGCAGAAGGCGCAAAGCAGATGATGTCGCAGCTGCCGGAGAGCTATCGCAAGGCGTTGGCTGACTACAACGCCACGCGCACGGCAGCCGGCCTCGGAGCGTACCGGATGCTCTTTGTGCAGGGCGGACACGACTACCAGGTGACAAAGGAGGACCTGGACCTCTGGAAGGCGGCCCTCGGGGCGAACCCGCAGGCGGAGTTTGCCTTCTTCCCCTCGCTGGACCACTTCTTGCGCTCCCTGCCGGAAATGGCGAAGCCGAACGACTACCTCAAACCGGGCACGACGGCACCGGAAGCGATTGACCGAATAGCGGCCTTCGTACTGGACGAGGAGCCCTAAGGCGGGCTGTGGCTGCAACAATTATAGGAAACAGACGAAATCAACACGCTATACGACATGGTAAAACACATTGTACAATTCAAATTCCGCGCCGATGTTTCGCAACATGACCGCGAAAAGGCTGCGGCCCAGTTCAAGAAGGGCATCGAGGCCCTGCCGCAGACTATCCATTGCATCCGCCAGATTGAGGTGGGCATCAACATTAACCCGAAAGAGACTTGGCACGTTTGCCTCGTTTCGGTCTTCGACAACCTCCAGGACGTGGCCGCTTACAGCCAGCACCCGAGCCACCAGACTGTGGCGAAAGCGCTGATGCAGTACGTGGAGCAACGCGCCTGCGTGGACTACAAAGTTTAGCCACGGGCCACTGCGTTGCAATACGCCTTTTTCATCTCTAACAAAAACCTTTCACCCTGCCGCCGCGCAGCCTTCATTCGATGAACTGCACGGGCAAGCAGGGTGAAAGGTTTTTCTTTTGCACGCCCAAACGGTGCCGCCGCACACTCCCGCAACCGCGGCGCACAAATCGCCGAGTTGAAAATTCAAATCGCCGAGTCGGAAAAACAAATCGCCGAGTTGGAAAAACAAATCGCCGAGTTGGAAAAACAAATCGCCGAGTTGAGGAATTACCACGCCTGGGTACACGCAGTACATGGCTTGGGGCGCACAGTATCAAGCAGAAAAACGGCGGGATTTCGGTTGGGAGCGGGCCGCGGAACTGTCAGGGCGCTTCCTCGTCGAGGTTTACCCAGCACACATCGGGGTCTTTCTTGAACCAGGTGAGCTGTTTCTTGGCGTAGACGCGGGTGTTGCGGCGGATTTTCTCCAAGGCGAAGTCGAGGGTCCATTCGCCATCGAAATACTGGAAGAGTTCCTTGTAGCCGACGGTGTTGAGGGCGTTGAGGTGGCGGAAGGGCAGGACGCTGCGGGCCTCTTCGATCAGTCCGGCCTCGACCATGGCATCGACGCGGCGGTTGATGCGGTCGAAGAGGACGGGACGCTCGCGCCAAAGGCCGATTTTCTCGATGCGGAAAGGGCGCTGGGCCACCTGGCCCGTGCGGAAGGCGCTGAAGGGACGGCCCGTCTGGTAGCAGATTTCGAGGGCGTGGACCACGCGCTGGGTGTTGCGCCGGTCGCACTCGGCATAGTAGACGGGGTCGAGCAGGCGGAGTTCGGCCAAGAGGGCCTCGAGCCCTTCGGCCTCCAGGCGCTGGCGGAGGTGGAGGCGGGTTTCGGGCTGGACCGTGGGGATGTCGTCGATGCCGCGGCAAACGGCATCGATGTAGAGCATGGAGCCGCCGGAGAGGACCACGGTGTCGTGGTCGCGGAAGAGAGCGTCGAGCAGGGCGAGGGCATCGGCTTCGTACTGCGCCGCACTGTAGGTCTGCTCGAGGTCGAGCGTGCCGACAAAGTAGTGGCGCACGCGGGCCTGCTCCTCGGCCGTGGGGGCCGCCGTGCCGATGGGGAGCTGGCGATAGAGCTGGCGGGAGTCGGCGTTGAGGATGGGACAGCCGAGACGCTCGGCCTGGCGCAGGGCGTAGGCGGTCTTGCCCACACCCGTGGGGCCGAGGATGACTTGAAGGGTCTTTTCCATGGAGGGAAGGGGGAATGGAGAAAAAAGAAGTTGAAGCACCGAGGCCGGACGGGGCTTCAGCGCTTCAACTGTGAGAAGTGGGTGTTCCGCTTCAGGAAGCGGACGTACTGTCAGAAGGGACGGCCATCGCTGATTTCGAAGCCTTCGAGGTCGATGTCGTCGTCGTTGAAGGAAGCGCCGCCGTAGATGGCATCTTCCTCAAACTCATCGGCAGGGACGGGAACAATGTTCTTCGCTCCCTTGGTGATGGCGGCGAGGGGGTCGAGGTCGAGGTCTACAATCTGCTGCGGGGCATCGCCCTTGGCACGCAACACGACGGGGGCCTTGAGGCTTTCGCCGGGAATGACTTCCTTCACGTCGAGA
>CALZMA010000213.1 GCA_945788445.1 uncultured Bacteroidales bacterium
GGGTGTCGTCGTCGTCGCTGCACGCGGTGAACGACAGGCCGCCAGCCAGCAGCAGAGTGCAGGGCAGCAGGCGGATGAGTGTTTGGGTCTTCATTGTGAAAGGATGTTTTAGGGGTTGTACTGTTTGTGGTGGGTGATGGGACAAGGGCGAGGGCGCGGTACTCGCTGCGAGATGCCGCCGCGCCCTTGCCGTCAGGGTAGTAGTTGGTGTGCGGGCAGCCAGGGAGTGGGACGGGCGTCCCCGGCCGGGCTTTACTTGGCGGGATAGTGGAACTTGTGGGCGGGCATGCGGTAGAGCACCTTCAGTTTGCTGCCTACACCAGGCAGTTCCTTGGACGGGTCGGGGTTGCCGACGAGCTTGTTGGAAAGTTCATAGCCCGTTTTGACGCGGACGGGGAGACCCTGCGCGGGCACTTTCTGTTCATTATCCCAATCGTTCACGTCACCCGGCCCACCCGTCTTGGCATATTCACGGATGTCGAACTGTTCGGTTTCCAAATCCAAAGGCAAACGTACGCCCCAACGTATGAAGCTCGCACCATACACCTTTTTCTCAAGTGGGGCGAAGCGGCCGGCCTCGTGGCGGTTCGACAGGAGGGATTCTCCCTCGTTTCCGGTAATGAACCTGTACCAATTCTGGTAGGCAGTCTTGCCGCTCACTTTTGAACTCAGGAAAAGAACGAACTGCCAGCCCCAGTCGATTTTAACACCCGCAGGCGTAAACTGCTTTTCGGCTTCGGGCCAATCCCTAGCAAGGTCATGCAGCACCTGTATGTTTTCATCGATGTAGGGGACAACCTCTGAAACAGGAAGAAAATCTTTTTCTTCTTCTTTTTCGTAGTGAGACCGCTGATACAATGCGTAGTTGTACCATCCTTCATTCACATCGTGCATTAACTGAATGAAGTAGCCGAAATCATAGACCTTTTCGCTATGTGACGCGGAGGTCTTGTGGAAATAGCAGGGGTTCTTGTACTTGGTGACGGCCTTCACGTTTTTGTCGACCAGATTGAAGGAGAACCAGTAGCTCTTGGTCTTGCCGGCCCAAGCGCAGGCGGGGCGTCCGCACACCCAGACGGTGTTGTCCTCGGTGTTCAGCAGCACGTCGCCGAAGTTGTAGTAGGCTTCGAAGTTGGAGGCATTCTCGCCCAAGGCCGACACGGGCACGAGGCGGATGGTGGTGAGTTCGGGCACCTGCTTGATGTTTACACTGATGGTGGCGAAGCAGTCACTCTGGTTGAGGGGCTGGTAGGTGAGCGTGCCGATGCCAGCGCACTGCCAGGTGGTCTTGTCGGCGTCGGCCTTGGCGATGTAGCCGGCCAGGGCGAGGAAGTACTCGCGGGCCTCGGCCTCACTGGCCACGGTCATGGTGCGCACAAAGGGGTTGTTGGGGTCGAGCGCCTGCCCCACGGTGGGCGGCACGGTGCGGGTGGCCCAGCCGGTGGAGAGTTCCTCGTCCTCGCACAGCATACCGAGCAGGCGGCTCAGTTCCTGCGCCGTGGCACTCTCGGTGTCGGTGAGTTCGGTGTCGGGGATGGAGGAGGTGTCGTCGTCGTCGCTGCACGCGGTGAACGACAGGCCGCCAGCCAGCAGCAGGGTGCAGGGCAGCAGGCGGATGAGTGTTTGGGTCTTCATGATGGTTGATACTTGTTAGAGGATGATACGGTTTGTTGCGTAAGGAGAGGGCTGGGGTTCAGTCCTCGAAGAGGTGGTGCAGCTGCTTGTAGGTGTAGATGTGGCCAAGATGACCGCCGTCGCCGTAGCCAGGCAGGGGCTGGGTGATGTCGGGGTTACCGACGAGCTTGGAGGAGAGTTCGTAACCCGTCTTCATGCGCACCACAAAGCCGTAGGGCATGAGGTAGTCGCTACTCATGAGCAGGTTGTCGCCCTTGGTGTAGGTATCGACGTAGGTGCGGATGTCGAAGGGCTGCTCATGCTTTACCTGCAGGTCGCGGAAGACGGTGCCGAGCAAGCGGGGCTTGGGCAGGTTGGGGTTGCCAGGGTCGCCGCTGAGGGCGGGCTGCTCGAGGGCGGTGTTGAAGTTGACGGTGGGCAGCTTGAAGTAGCCGCTCTTCGACTTGTAGCCATCGAAGTAGAAGCAGAACTGGCCGCGGAAGATGTTCATCACCTCGTCGTAGGTCATATTGCCACAGTGGTCGAATATCTGCTCGTGGAAGTCCGTCTGCTTCCAGGCGCGGTTCACCACGCGCAGCAGGTGCTTCACGTCGTCGGCCGACCCGTTGCACACGCCTCCCAGACCGCCAGGGCGACCATCGGCCACGTAGTCTTCATACTTCTCGGGGAAGCACAGCAGGGTGAGGAACTCGCCGAGGGCGGCTATCTTGTCGCTCGTGCTGCCCAGGTTCTTGGGCAAGTAATAGTCGTGATCTACCTTGAAGCCATAGTTCGTCTTGGTGGCGACTGTTTTGTGGGAGATGTGGCTGTCAGTTATCTGGAAGGAGAACCAGTAGCTCTTCTTCTTGCCGCAGGCGGCGTTGGCAGGACGTCCGCACACCCAGACGGTGTTGTCGCGGTAGTCCTTGATGAGGTCGCCAAAGCGGTAGTAGGCCTCGCCGCCGGCGTTGTCGCCCAGCGCGCTGGCAGGCACCAGCCTAATCTGCTTGAGTTGCGGCACCTGCTTGATGTCCACGTCGATGGTGGCAAAGCAGTCGGCCGCGTTGAGGGCGGCAAAGGTGAGGCTGCCCAGACCGTCGCAGCGCCAGACATCGGCGGCCGTGCCAGCCTCGAGCTGCTGCGCCGTGAGGGCGTTGTAGTAACTGAGCGCCTCGACAGCGTCGGCCACCGCGAACTTCTGCACGGCGGGGTTGGCGTCGTCGGCCTCGCCCACGGTGGGCGTAAAGTTGGCTGTGGCCCAACCCGTGGGGAGGGCGTCCACCTCGCACAGCATGTGCACCAAGCGGGCTAATTCCTGCGCGGTGTTGCTCTCTGCATCGGTAAGTTCGGTGTCGGGGATGGCGGCGGTGTCGTCGTCGTCGCTGCACGCGGTGA
>CALZMA010000214.1 GCA_945788445.1 uncultured Bacteroidales bacterium
CCGGGCCTCCCCGCCAGCCGCTTGGCACGCCCTTTTTGGGGCTATGGGCTAAAGGCCTGCCCTCCGGGGGCGGGGGGGAAGTCACTTCTTGTCCCGTCCCTTCGCGTCGAAGTTGTAGCGGAAGGAGAGGAGGAGGAAGTGGTGGCGGCGCAGGGCGTAGTTCTCGATGCGTTCCGTGGCCGTCTGTTCGGCCCAGTAGGAGCGTTGCTTGTTGAGGATGTCGTCCACGCTGAGGCTCACGAAGCCCTTGCCCGCGAGCACCTTGCGGCCCACGCTCGCGGTCCATTCCGGGATCACGCGGTTCATCTCCGCCATTGCGTAGCCCGCGTGTCCGCGTAGCGTGAGGTTCGTTTCGAACGTCCAGTCGCGCCACTTGTACTTGCCGTAGAGCCATCCTGTGTAGTCCTGCCGGGTCTGGTTGTTCTCTGCCGAGGGGCGGTAGCGCATCAGGCTGAGTTTCGCCTCCACGCCCGTGCCCACGGTGACCGCGTCGCTCTCGTAGCTGAGGTTGGGGCGCAGGCGCAGGTAGTTGTCCACGCAGCGGTTCAGCGGTGCCTCCGTGGCGTCGAAGTCCGCCAGGAGGAAGCCGTAGCTGCGGCGGACGCCGCCCTCCAGTTCCGAGCGGAGGCGGATATGTTCGCCGAAGCCGCGGTCGACGTGGAGCGAAAGGCCGAGGTTGTAGCCCCCGCGTACGTTCGTCTTCTGCGTGCGGTAGGCACCCGTGAGGGGCTGGAAGGAGAGGAGCGTGGCGATGGGGTCCACCTGCTTCGTCAGCCGCAGCGTGGCGGTGATGCTCTGCTGCAAGCGCATGATGTTGGCGAAGTAGCGCAGGCTCGCGCTGTGGGAGTGGCTGTTGCGGAGCATCGGGTTGCCCTCCACGATGTAGAGCGGGTTGGTGTCGTCGGTGAAGTCCACGCGGTCCAGCATGTCGGGCGCCTTCGTGTCGTAGCTGTAGGAGAGTTCGACGTTCTGTCCGCGCTTCACGTTCCACCGCGCCTCCAGCGCCGGGTTCCAGAGCCAGAGGTTGCGGGTCGCGTCCACGTCCAGCGCCCCGCGGTGGTACTGGAGGTTCTCGTGGGCCGCGCTGAGCCGGAGGCGCGGCGTCATCTTCACCTTCCCGAGCGTCAGCTGGAGCGACGTCTGCATCCAGTGTGTGCCCGAGGAGAACCGTTTGGCAAAGGAGTTTGCCTCGTCGATGGCCTCGGCGGGGAAGTTTTCGGCCGAAGCGAACGCCTCGTCGCCCACCGCGTGGCGGCGTGCCGCGAAGTCGCGCAGGTACGAGAAGTCGTAGGAAGCTGTCAGCAGCACCGGTTCGCCCAGCCATACCTTCAGATTACCCCCGCCGCCCAGCTTCAGGCGGTGGCCCGGTTCGCGGTCTGCCTCGTAGCGCACCACGTTGTCTGCGGGCGAACGGAAATAGCGCAGGTCGCGCAGGGCGAGCGCCGAAACCTGGGTGTCGGCATAGTCCGCCGAAGCACTCACTGACACACTGCTCGCCTTCCCGAAGTTGTGTATGAGCGTGGCCCAACCTTTGGTCTTCATCTGCTCCGTGTGGCGCTGCGCTTCGTAGAGCGAGCGGGCCACCACGCCGCGTGCGAGCGCCTCGGCATCGGTCACGGCAAAGGCTCCCTCGAGCGGGTCGTCCGTGACCGCATAGGGGTCGCCCTCGAAGGTCGCCTGGCGCCGAGTCTCGGGCGCGTCCTGCTTTCTGAACTCCCACGAGGCGTTGGCGTAGAACTGTGTGCGTTCCGTCAGCTCCAGGTTGTTCGAGAAAGAGAAGCGCGGGTACACCTGGTGGTTGTAGCTGCGGCTCGTGCTCAGGCTGTAGGCGTTCGTTCCCGAGGAGAGGAACGTTTCGCGGCTCTGGCCCTTGCGTTCCCAGGTGTCGAGGTGCTGTCCCTCGATGCAGAAAGTGTACTGGTTCGTCAGCTCCTTTTTCTCCCCCGGGTGCTTCCACGCGTGCTTGTAGCCCAGAGAGCCGAACTGCTGGCGGCCGAAGGTGGGTGCGTTTTGCCACGAGGTGGAGCCGTAGTTTTTCTGGAAAGTATTCTGCCCTGTCGTGTTGATGTTCGCGTAGGCCATGAAGGGGTCGCTCAAGGAAAAATACATGGCGTCGAGCAGGGCGCGGAAGCGGTCGGGGGTCACGTAGTTGCCCTCTGCCGAGCCGTACCACTTCTCGAGGAAGGAGGGTTTCACCTGGATGTCCAGCACATGGTCCTCCTCGCCGTCGTCGCGGCCGGTGCGTTCGGCCAGTTTGCTCGCCTTGTTGTACGCCTTGATGCGGTCCACCGCCTCGGCCGGGAGCCGCTGCTGGAGGATGGCGTTGTCGGCAAACATGTCCTCGCCGTTCACCAGGATGCGCACGGGCTTGTCCATCCAGTAGAGCTTGCCGTCCTTCTGCGTCACGCCCGGCAGCTGCTGGATGAGTTCGTCGAGCCTTGCCCCCTCGCTCAGCTGGAAGGCGGCGGGGTTGAAGACCACCGTGTCGCCGCGCATCACGAAGCGTTTCGCCCTGGCGTTCACCGTGGCCGTGCGCAGGTAGACGTCGGAGGGCTTCAGGCGGATGTCGCCGAGGTCGAGCGTGTCCTTGCCCTCGACGGCCACGAACACAACCTTGCGGGAGTGGTAGCCGATGAGCGAGACCTCCACGCGGCAGTCGTCGCCCGAGACTTCGCAGCAGAAGCAGCCGAGGCTGTCGAGCGTCAGGCCGTAGATGCTGCGGCCCATGCGGGCGTATTCGATGACAATCTGCACCGTGGCGTCGGGCAGCGGTTCTCCGCTGTGCCCGTCGATGACGCGGCCCCGCACGTTTTCGGCGTGGCCCTGCGCCAGGGCGGCGAGGAAGAGGAGCAGTAGCAGGTAGAGGTGTTTCATTGTGCGTGCTGTTTGGGGGTGGATTGGATGTTTGTGTAAATCTGCGGGCAAAAGTAGGCCTTCTTCTCCGCATGAACAAGGATCGGGGGGTATTTTTCAAAAACTTTT
>CALZMA010000215.1 GCA_945788445.1 uncultured Bacteroidales bacterium
CACTTGCCCCGCTCCTTCCGCCAGTGCCGCCCCAACGCTCTCGAAGGGGCTGAGGCCCTCCTGCCTGCCGCCCGCATCCTCGCCGCGGGAGAACGCCCTCTGCGCGTGCTCCACATCGGCGACTCGCACGTGGCGGGACAGCACTTCCCGCAGGCCGTCCGCGCCGAACTCGTGCGCTGCCTCGGCGAGGCACAGAGCGGGGACGAGGGGAGCGGCGTGTGGTTCAGCTATGTGGGAAAGAACGGGGCCACGGCCGTCACGTTTACCAACGAGGTGTACTTCAGCGACTTTGCCGACAAGGCCCCGGACCTCATTGTCCTCTCGCTCGGGACGAACGAGGCCCACGGCATGGGCTACCGCGAGGACTTGCACGAACGCCAGCTCAAGGCCTTCCTGGCGGGGCTCGAAAGGGCTTGCCCCGGTGCGGTCGTGCTGCTCACCACGCCACCGGGCGACTACCTGACTACGCGGTATGTGGACTACCGCAAGATGGGACGCTCCAAGCGGCGCACCAAGCAGGTGCGCACGGCGAAGCGGCCGAACCCGATGAGCGGGCGCTGCGCACGCTTCCTCTCGGACTATGCCGGGGAACACGCCATGGCCTGCTGGAACCTCTACGAAATCTGCGGCGGCGACGAAATGGCCCAGCGCAACTGGGTGGCAGGCCACTACATGCGCCCGGACCGCGTCCACTTCGAGCCCAAGGGCTACCAGCTCCAGGGCACGCTTCTGGCCGAGGCCCTCGTGAGGGCGCTCGCGGGCGGAGCCAGGCCGTAGCGCGGGCCGCAGCCCTCCCTTTTCCCTTCCCCTCTCTCTTTTCTTCCAAACTCCTCTCTCTTTCCAACCGAAGCAATGCTCCCCATTCTCGAATACATCCCCGGCGAACCGCTGCTGTTCAACACGGGTTTCTTCCTCTTCTTCTTCCTCGCTTTCATAGCGGGCTACACGCTGCTCTCGCACCGGCGCACCACCTCGCTGCGCCTGCTCTACGTCACGGTCTTCTCCTATTATTTCTACTACAAGAATGCCGGGGCATGGTGCATGCTCCTGGCCATCATTACGCTGGTCAATTTCTTCTGCGCCATCGGCATGGACAAGAGCGAGACGGAGGCGGGGCGCAAGCGCTGGCTCTGGGCGGCGGTGGGCTTCATGCTGGGGCAGCTGGCCTTCTTCAAGTACACCAACTTCCTGCTCGAGACGCTCACGGGCTTCAGCCTCCTGCCCGCCGAAGCGCGGCTCGACCTGCCGCTGCTCATCGGCATCTCGTTCTTCACCTTCCAGTCGATGAGCTACATCATCGACGTGTACCGCCGCCAGATGCCCGCGACGCGTTCGCTCACGGACTTTGCCTTCTTCGTGAGCTTCTTCCCGACGCTGCTGGCGGGCCCCATCCTGCGGGCGCGCACCTTCCTGCCCCAGCTGCGCCAGCCGGTCCATATCACCCACCAGATGATGGGTTCGGGCGTGTGGTTCATCGTGATGGGACTGTTCAAGAAATGCGTGGTGTCGGACTACATCAGCCAAAACTTCGTTTCGCGCATCTTCGACAACCCCGCGCTCTATTCGGGCCTCGAGAACCTGCTCGGCGTGTACGGCTACGCGCTGCAGCTCTACTGCGACTTCTCGGGCTATTCCGACATGGCCATCGGCCTCGCCCTCTGGATGGGCTTCCACATTCCGCCCAACTTCCGTGCGCCCTACAAGAGCGACTCCATCACCGACTTCTGGCGCCGCTGGCACATTTCGCTCTCCACCTGGCTGCGCGACTACCTCTACATCTCGATGGGCGGCAACCGCTGCGGCCGCTGGCGCATGTACTTCAACCAGTTCATGACGATGCTGCTCGGCGGACTTTGGCACGGGGCTTCGTGGAACTTCGTGATCTGGGGCTGCGTTCACGGCGTGGCGCTCTGCCTCCACAAGGCTTGGCAGCAGCTGCTCGGCCACGACAAGAAGTACCACCCGAGGGGCATTCGCCGCGTGGCGGCCATCGTGCTCACCTTCCACCTCGTCTGCTTCAGCTGGCTCTTCTTCGCCGGTGCCTCGCTGGAGGCTTCGGTGGCCATGCTCACCCAGATATTCACCAACTTCCAGCCCCAGCTCATCGGGCAGTTCATCGCGGGCTATCCCGAGGTGACGGCCCTCATGGCGGCCGGCTTCGTGCTCCACTTCCTGCCCTCGCGCCTTAACGAACGCGTGGAGGCGCTGATGGGGCGCACGCCGTCGATCCTGCTGGCCCTGCTGCTTGTCGCTGCCATCATCTGGGTGGTGCAGGTGAAGGGCTCGGAAATCCAACCGTTCATCTACTTTAAGTTCTGACACAATCATGAGAAAATCTATCCGCAAATATGCCGCCCGCCCCGTGGACGACGCGCTGCTGGACGAGTTGCTGCAACAGGCCGAACGTACCCAGACGATGGGCAACCTGCAGCTCTACAGCGTGGTGGTGACCCGTTCGGACGAAATGAAACGCAAGCTGGCACCGGCGCACTTCAACCAACCGATGGTGACGCAGGCCCCCGTGGTGCTCACCTTCTGTGCCGACTACCACCGCACGACGGAGTGGGCGCTGCGCCGCGGCGGACACCCGGGCTACGACAACCTGCTCTCGTACCAGAACGCGGCCACCGACGCGCTCCTCTATTGCCAACGCTTCTGCGACCTGGCGGAGGAGGCGGGGCTGGGGCTGTGCTTCCTGGGCACGACGGTCTACAACCCGCTCTCCATCATCGAAACGCTCCGGCTCCCCGCGCTGGTGATGCCCGTGGCGACCATCACGCTCGGCTGGCCGGACGAGGACCCGAACCCCACCGACCGCCTGCCGCTCTCGGCCATCCGGCACGACGAGACGTATGCCCTCGCCACCGGCGAGACCATCGACCGTGACTATGGGCCGAAGGAGGCGCTGCCCGAAAACGTGGAGTTTGTACGCATCAACGGCACGCAGACGCTGGCCCAAATCTTTACCGACATCCGCTACAC
>CALZMA010000216.1 GCA_945788445.1 uncultured Bacteroidales bacterium
GGAAGAAGATGCAGAGGAGCACCAGCAGGGTGGTGAGCGACGTCATGATGGTACGGCACAACGTGCTGTTCAGCGACTCGTTGAAGAGGCGGCGCGTGTCGCGCGTCGGGTAGAGGCCGAGGTTCTCACGCATACGGTCGAAGACTACCACCTTATCGTTGATGGAGTAACCGATGGCCGTGAGGACTGCACCGATGAAGGTCTGGTCCACTTCGAGCGAGAAGGGCACCCAACCCCAGCAGATGGAGTACATGCCGAGGATGAGGAGCGTGTCGAACACGAGGGCTACCGTAGAACCTACGGAGAAGGCCACGTTGCGGAAACGCACGAGGATGTAGATGAAGATGGCCACGAGCGAGAGGAGCACGGAGATGACGGCACCCTTGGCCATGTCGGCGGCCACGGTAGGACCTACCTTCTGGGCCGAAACGATGGAGCCGCCGGCGTGGTTGTCGCGGTCGATGAAGGTCTTGTAGTCGGCCTTGATGAGACCAGCCTCGTGGAGGGCGTCGAAGATGAACTTCTCAACCTCCTGGTCGATGTTCTCGTTGTCGTCGTCGATGCGGTAGTTGGTGGTCAGACGCACGGCCTCGTTGTTCGTCGTGGTGATGGCGATGGCGCTCACGTTGGCGTTCGGGTCTTTGGCGTTCACCTTGGCAGCCACGGCTTCGCGTACCTGCTCGGGCGTCACACCCTTCTGCTCGAACTCAATCACGTAGTTGCGTCCGCCCGTGAAGTCGATACCCTTGGAGAGGCCGCGGATGCTGAGGAAGCCGATGGCCACGATTGCGGCCGCGCAGAAGGTAATCACCGTCTTCTTGCCCTTGCCCATGAAGTCCACGTGCGTATTGTTGAGGAAGTTGCGGCTGATGCCCGTGACGAAGGTGAGGTTAAGCCACTTGTCGCGGTTGTGGAAGTGTTCGTAAACCATGCGCGTGATCCACACGGCGGTGAAGAACGAGGCGCAGATACCGATACCGAGCGTCATGGCGAAGCCGCGGATGGGGCCCGTACCGAAGTTGTAGAGGATGACGGCCGTGATGATGGACGTGAGGTTGGAGTCGAAGATAGCGGAGAAGGCGTTGCCGTAGCCGTCGGCGAGGGCCTGCTTGATGTTCTTGCCAGCGCGGAGCTCTTCCTTCGTACGTTCATAGATAAGTACGTTGGCGTCCACTGCCATACCGAGGGCGAGCACCATACCGGCGATACCGCTCATGGTCAGTGCGGCCTGGAAGCTCACGAGCACACCGAAGGTGAAGAAGAAGTTGAGCAAGAGGGCCACGTTGGCTACCATGCCGGGGATGAAGCCGTAGAAGAGGCACATGAAAACCATGAGGAGCACGAAGGCCACGATACAGGCGGTGAAACCGGCCTGGATGGAGGCGGCACCGAGGCTCGGGCCGACGGTCTCTTCCTGCACGATCTTCGTGGGGGCAGGCATCTTACCGCTCTTGAGCACGTTGGCGAGGTCGCGGGTGTCGTCGGTGGTGAAGTGGCCGGAAATCTGCGAGTTGCCGCCGGTGATTTCGCTCTGCACCACGGGGGCGCTGTACACGTAGCCGTCGAGCACGATGGCCACGCACTTCTTGAGGTTCTTCTTGGTCAGGGCGGCCCAGTCGCGTGCGCCGTTGGTGGTCATCGTCATGGAGACGATGGGCTGGTGGTTCTGGTCGAAGTCGTCCTTGGCGTCGGCGATGACGTCGCCTTCCATGGAGGGCTTGCCGTTCACCTTGCGGAGGGCGTAGAGTTCGAACACGTTGCCCTTCATGCCCTCGGCGCTCTTCACGCCCCAGGCGAGCTGGAGGTCGGCGGGGAGGACCACCTTGGCGTCTTCGCCGTTGAGGAAGGCATTGACGGCAGCGGTGTCGGCAGCCACGCAGTAGCCTACTACGCAACCCGTGGGTGCCATGCCCTGGAGCTGCACGAGCTTGCTGAGGAGCGGGTGCTGTTCAGCCGTCTGCTTGGCGGGCTTCTGTGCGGCCTTGGCCGAGTCGGCAGCCGTGGTGTCGGCGGGAGCATCGCCCTTGGCGAGGCGGGTGTCGAGGGCCTGGAGGGCGGGATAGACCTCGTTGAGCGTGTAGGTTTCCCAGAACTCGAGGTTGGCCGAGCCCTGGAGCAGCTTGCGCACGCGCTCGGGCTCCTTGATGCCGGGCATTTCGACCATGATCTGGCCAATCTGGCCCTTGCCGCGGAGGATTTGGATGTTGGGCTGTGCCACACCGAAGCGGTCGATACGCGAGCGAACGACCTTATTGGAGTTTTCGACGGCTGCGTTCACCTCCTCGTTGAGCACCTTCTTTACCTGTGCGTCGGTCGAGTTGTACGAGATGTTCTTTTCGTTGAGCTTGGAGGCGAAGATGCCGCCGAGTTTGTCGTTGCCGTTCTGTTGCTGGTAAGTGCTCACGAAGGCTTCGACGAAGTCGGTGTTTTCTTTCTTGGCCAACTGCTTGGCGTCTTCGAAAGCCTTCTTGAACTTCGGGTCGTTGGCGCTTTCGCCGGCGAGGTTCCTTACCACGTCGGGCACGCTGACCTCGAGCACTACGTTCATACCGCCTTTGAGGTCAAGACCCAGGCCGATTTGCAGTTCCTCACACTCCTTGAGCGTCTTCCAGTTGAGGTAGACCTTCTCGCTCCGCATGGAGTCAAGGTAGGCTGCGCCGTCCTTGCCTTGTGCCGTCAGCTGCTCGGCCTTCTTCTCGTACTTGTTGGTCACGAAGGAGAAGGAGAGGTAGAAGAGGCAAATCAAAGTCAGCAACACTGCAATTACTTTAACAAATCCTTTGTTTTGCATTGTGTGATTGTGTGATTATTGATTTTTGTTTTTTGATTGTATTTTTCCTGTGAGGTTGCATCGGCGTCGGGGCGCACTTCGTGCCCTACCGCGCTTTTGAACGTGCAAATATAGGCCAATTTTTTGAAACGGCGTCTATTTCACGGTTTTTTGTAGTTTTCAGCGCGGTTTCTGCGGGTTTCGGGGCGG
>CALZMA010000217.1 GCA_945788445.1 uncultured Bacteroidales bacterium
CCCGAACCCGTGGCCCCGAAGGCCGAAGGGGAAACACCGACGGAGGTGGCCCCGCTCATCGAGACGACCTGGGGACAGGGCTACCCCTACAATGAACTCTGCCCCATGGACCCGACGGCCAACCAACGCTCCTCCACGGGCTGCGTGGCCACGGCCTTGGCGCAAATCTTCTACTACTACCGCCAGCCCGCCGCCGCCAAAGGAACGGTGAGCTACACGACAGAGAACCTGGGCATTGAAATCAACGAAGACCTGGGCACGTACACCTTCGACTACGACCTCATGCTCCCGGACTACGGCTACGGCACGTCGCCCACGGCGGAGGAGAAAGAGGCTGTGGCGAAGCTGATGTATGCCTGCGGCGTGGCGGCCCAGATGGACTACTCCGCCACGTTTTCGGGGGCGTACTCCTATCCCCAGTGGGTTCTGGACCACTTCGACGTGGACCCCTCGCTGGGCTACGAGGAGCGCTGCTGGCACACGACCACGGAGTGGGACGCCCTGGTGCGCACCGAACTGGAGGCCAGCCGGCCCATCTTCTACTGCGGCGCATCGGCGGAAGGCGGACACGCCTTCATCTGCGACGGCTACAACGCGGAAGGGCTCTACCACATCAACTGGGGCTGGGACGGCTACTACGACGGCTACTTCGAACTGGCCACGCTGGGCTTCCAGCAGGAGGGCCAGGCCACGCCCCCCGTCTCGGTCTCGAACTTCGGCTTGGGACAGCTGATACTGACGCGGCTGATGCCCAACGAGGGCGGCACGCAGCCCCCCACGCGACTCACGCTCGACGGGGGCCTGACCTTCGACGAGAGCGAGCAAACACTGGACGAAGTGAAGCTCTACCTGAACTGGGTGAAGGCAAGCTACGCGGACTTCAACGGCTACGCGGGCTTCGGCTTCTACGACAGCGAGGGCACGCTCAAAGAGAAGGTCGTAGAGGACATTGGTAAATTGTCCAGGTTTAACTACTACGAACAGATGTGGGTGAGCGGGGCACTGGACGCTGCCCACCTGACGCCCGGAAGCTACACCGTGAAGGCCATCTGCAGCACGGACGGCACGAACTTCCAGCCTTTCATCACGCCCGTAGGCAACGGCAAGAACAACTGGCTCCGGGCTGAGGTGGACGCGGAGAAAGTGACTTTCACAGCGCCTGCCGAAGTGGCCTACGCGCTCTCCATCCCCGCCGAAGGGGTGGTCGTGCCCGAATATGCCGTGGGCGGCGAGAACACGACGGTGGAGTTTGAAGTCAAGAACAGCGGCCCGGGACGCTACACGGGCGACTGCTACATACTGAAGAACGACGGAAGCTATGCCAGCCTGGGGGCCTTCGCGCTCGACATCCCTGGCGGCGGCAGCCAGACGGTCACCTACCAGTTCTACGCCCCCACGGAACGCGCGACCCTGCCGCTCGCCCTCGGCTACTACGACTACGAAGGCACTTACACCCTCCTGGATCTTGCGACAGTGACCGTAAAATGCCACGACCTGAGGGGCAGCAGGCTGACGGTGCTCACGCCGGTCATTGCGCCGGGCGAAAGCGTCAGACTGCGCATCGACATGCCCAACACGGGCGACCTGGCCTTCAACGGCGAACTCTACACGATGATAGAGAACGACGCTCCATACTACGACTACTACACAGACGCAAAGGACGTGGAGGTAGGTATCGGGGAAACGAAACACGTGGTGGTGACGCACGACCTGATGTATGAGTCGAACCCTGAATACACCGCTCCCGAAGGCAAGTACATCGTTTACACGTATGAAATGCCGGCCTACACGCTGCTGTCCGTGAATACCTTCGAAGTGGGTACGCAGGGCTCGCTCAGCGTGAATACGGCGGAGGGCTACGGCACGGCTTGCCTGACGCACGCCTTCCGGGTGCCGGCGGGGATGCGCTGCGGCGTGGTGACGGAGACGCCAGAGGCGGACAACGTGCTCACCATCGACTACCGCTATGCCGAGGGCGACGTGGTGCCGGCTGGGACGGCTGTCATCCTGCAGGCTCCGCAGGGGACGTACACCTACGACATCGTCGCGGACGACGACACGGAGGCACCGACCGACAACCTGCTCTGCGGCACCATCGACAGCGAGGGACGCTGCTACGCGGGCGAGGGCAACTTCAAGTACTACATGCTTTCGTACAACGCTCAGGGCGAACACCTCGGCTTCTACTACGGCCTGGCGGACGGCGCGGCCTTCCTCAACGGACCGACGCAGGCTTACCTGGCCCTGCCGCTGGCCGACGCGAACTTTGCCTCGTACCGGCTCTTCGACGGAGTGGGCACGGGACTCGGGCAGGCGGCTGCCACGGACCGCAGCGACGTGCCCACTTATTCGACGGACGGACGGCGCTCGCTCATGCCGCTGAAAAATCTGCCGGCAGGGGTCTATATCCGCGGCGGAAAGAAGGTGGTAAAATAGTGTCCGGGGCTTTTCCCCGAACGGCATTTTCCCATAAACAAAAAATCTCTATCCAAGCAACGCTATCATGAAACAGTATATCAAACCCGAACCGCAGCCGTCCGTCTCCACACGGAGGCTCCGCTTTTCGGCCCGAGCACGGTGAACGAAGAGGTGGGCAACGGCGTGCAATGCGCCCCCGGCCTGGAGGACTGGACCGAAACGGAATGGACGGACGAGGAGGAATAGCCCTCGACCGCCCTGCCCCGCCCCGCGCGGCACACTGAAAAATCGCCCGGCAGACTGCAACGGTCTGCCGGGCGATTTGTGCCAATGGGGCGGGGCGGGCTACTTCGTGAGTTCCCAGAAGGCAACGGCCGAGGCGGCGGCGACGTTGAGCGAGTCGACCCCGTGGGCCATGGGGATGCGCACAACGTAGTCGGCCGCGGCGATGGCTTCGGGGGCCAGGCCGTCGCCCTCGGTGCCGAGGACAATGGCGAGGCGGGGCTCGGCGCGGAGCCCGGGATGGCTGATGGGGACGCTGCGCTCGGTGAGG
>CALZMA010000218.1 GCA_945788445.1 uncultured Bacteroidales bacterium
TCCGGACAGCCTTCCGGCACCGACGGGCAGAAAGCCCTCCAGGCCCTCCGCGACCTGACGGCCGACGACGACGGCAACGTGGGCTCGCGCAGCAAGGTCACCCTCGCCTCCATCCTCGGCGGCGACATACTGGGCGGACGCTGGTTCCGCAAGCAGTTCTGGTACATGGTCATGATTGTGGCCATGCTCATTGTCTATGTGAGCAACCGCTACTCCTGCCAACAGGAACAAATCCTCACGAAAGTGCTCAACGACACGCTCACCGACCGCCGCTACAAGGCGCTCACCCGCTCCAGCCAGCTCAAGGAGCGCATGCGCCGCAGCTACATCGAGGAGTCGCTCGTCGACACCACGCTCCAGACGGCCGTCACCCCTTCGTTCTACCTCCAGGTGGACGAATAGCCCCGGGGGGAGGCTTCCCCCTCCGACACAGAAGAGTCATTTAGAAAACGATTGAACACCGGCGCACCGCGCCACCCGCATTATGAACTTTCCTGCCAAACAAGTTGCCAAGCGATATGCCTTCATCGCCTCCGTGCTCGTCCTCGCCGGCTTTGCCATCATCGGCAAGGCACTCCACACCATGACCGTGAAGAAAGACTACTGGATGGCCGTGGGCGACCGCTTTGTGAAGGAAAACGACACCGTGCCCCCCACCCGAGGCAACATCCTCGCTGCCGGCGGGGAGGTGCTGGCTGCATCCATCCCCGAGTACAAGCTCTTCATGGACTACATGTCGTGGGAGAAGGACAGCACCCGCCGCGCCAAGGAACAGAAACTGCGCGACGCCGAGCTTCTCGACAAGGCCGACTCCATAGCCGGGGGCATGGCCCGCATCTTCCCCGACATCGACAGCGCCGAGTTCAGGAAGCACCTGCTCGAAGGCCGCGAGCGCAAGAGCCACCACTGGCCCCTCTACAAGAAGCGCGTGAGCTACATCCAGTACCGCCAGTGCAAGACCCTCCCCATCTTCCGCAAGTCGCCCAACATCGGCGGCTTCCACGTGGAGGAAATCAAGACGCGCAAGAACCCCTACGGCACCCTCGCCATCCGGACCATCGGCTCGCTCTATAAAGGAAAGGACTCCGCCCGCACGGGCCTCGAGGTGACCTTCGACTCCGTGCTCCGCGGCAAGCCCGGCATCGCACACCGCCAGAAGGTGTTCAACCGCTACCTCAGCATCATTGACCGCCCCGCCGAGGACGGCTGCGACGTGATGACCACGCTCGACGTGCAGATGCAGGACATCTGCGAAAAGGCCCTCGGCGACAAGCTCCGCGAAATCGAGGCCAAGAACGGCGTGTGCATCCTCATGGAGGTGGCCACGGGCGACATCAAGGCCATGACGAGCCTCTCGCGCATGGATGACGGCTCCTACCAGGAGGTGGGCACCCAGGCCATCAGCAACCTCCTCGAGCCCGGCTCCGTGTTCAAGCCCATGTCCTTCCTCGTGGGCATGGACGACGGCTACATCAAGATGACCGACGTGGTCGATGTGGGCTGCGGCATCAAGGAAATGTACGGACGCAAGATGCGCGACGCCAACTGGCGCTCGGGCGGCAGCGGCGTGGTCACCGTGCCGCAAATTCTCCAGAAGTCGCTCAACGTCGGCGTGAGCACCCTCATCGACCGCTTCTACCACGACAATCCGCGCAAGTTCGTGGAGGGCATCTACCGCATCGGCGTGGCCGAAGACCTCAAGATACCCATCCGCGGCTACGCCCCGCCGCGCATCCGCATGCCGAAGGAAGACGGGTCGAACTGGTCCAAGACCGCCCTCCCGTGGATGAGCATCGGCTACGAGACCCAAATCCCGCCCATCACGACGGTCACCTTCTACAACGGCATTGCCAACAACGGCAAACTCCTCCGCCCGCGCCTCGTCAAGGCCATCCTGCGCGGCGGCGAGGTGGTACAGGAATTTCCCGTGGTGGTGCTGCGCGAACAGATGGCCAAGCCCGAAGCGGTCAAGAACATCCAGGACTGCCTCGAGTCTGTGGTGAGCCTCGGATTGGGCAAGAAGGCCGGGTCGAAGTATTTCCACACCTCGGGCAAGACGGGTACGGCGCAAATCTGGACCAAAAGCGGTTTCAGCGCCGAGTACCTCGTTTCCTTCGCGGGCTATTTCCCCTCCGAGAAGCCCCTCTACTCGTGCATCGTCTGCATCCAGAAGGGAGCGCCCGCCTCGGGCGGCGGCATGTGCGCCCCCGTGTTCAAGCGCGTGGCCGAAACCGTCATGGCGCAGCGACACACGTCGGACTATTCGCAAGCCCGCGACACGGTGAACTGCCTGCGCCCCACAGTGTGTGCAGGGCAGATTGACGCCACGGTGACGGTGCTCAACGCACTCGACATCCCGCACAACGAAGTGGCCCCCGAAACCGACGGCAACCTCGTCTGGGCGCAGTGCGAAACCAACAGCGCGAGTGTCACCCTCAACCCGACGGGCGAGGACGAGCCCGGCGTGGTGCCCGACGTGCGCGGCTACGGCCTGCGCGACGCCCTCTTCCGCCTCGAGCGCCTGGGCCTCAAGGTGGAGGTGAAGGGCAAGGGCCGCGTGAGCTCGCAGAGCCGCAAGCCCGGCGAGAAGTTTGAACGCGGGCAGACCATCCTCCTCCTCCTCGGCAACGTGGAGGACATCCCCAAGGCCGAACGCTCCGACACGCTGAAGGCCGACACCACCAAGGTGGCGAAGAAACGCGAAGAACCCGAGGACTCCGAACTCACCCCGACGCTCCACGACGAACGCAAGCTGAAGCAGGCGGAGCAGGAGAAGAAGAAGAAGGAGCCCGAGGCCCCCGCCCCCAAGAAGAAGGAGGCCCCCGCCCCCGAAAAGAAGAAGGCGGCCGCCACGCCCCAGACGGAAAAGAAAAAGAAGAACTGAGGAGGGCGGGCAGAGCCCCCGCGGCCGCGCCCCACTCCTTAATTATAACAAGATAATTCTCAAA
>CALZMA010000219.1 GCA_945788445.1 uncultured Bacteroidales bacterium
TTTTCCCTTCCCGCCTTCCGCCCAACCAATCGCAGGCTTTGAAAAAACAAATCCAGGCTTTGAAAATTCAATCGGCGGGACTGAAATTTCAAAGCCTGGATTTGTGGGGGGGGAGGTGCGGGAGGTTTATTTCGCCGCCTCTTCGCGTTCAGCGTCGAGCGCCTCGTAGCGCGAGTGCTTGCTGATGTATTCGGGTACAATCTGCTTCATCTTGCGCACGGTGGCCATGTCGTCGTAGCGTTCGGCGATTTGGCAGAGCAGGCGAAGGTCGTGGTCCACCTCTTCGTAGTTGTACTGGCGCACCTGTGCAATGCGGATTTTCTTGTGGAACGAGGGGAGCGTGCCTTCGTTCTCGTTGAGCACCTCCTCGTAGAGCTTCTCGCCCTCGCGCAGGCCCGTGTACTTGATTTCCACGTTCTGCGCCCCGCTCAGCTGGATCATGCGGCGTGCGAGGTCGGCGATGCGTACGGGTTCGCCCATGTCGAAGACGAAAATCTCGCCGCCCTTGCCGTGCGTGCCCGCCTCGAGCACCAGTTTGCAGGCTTCGGGGATGAGCATGAAGAAGCGGATGATGTCGGGGTGCGTCACCGTGAGCGGACCGCCCTCTGCGAGCTGCTTGCGGAAGAGGGGGATGACCGAGCCGTTCGAGCCGAGCACGTTGCCGAAGCGCGTGGTCACGAACTGCGTGTGGCCCTTCACGAGGCACTGCTTGATGGCCGCGTCGAGGCTCTGCACGTAAATCTCGCAGATGCGCTTGGAGCAGCCCATGACGTTCGTGGGGTTCACGGCCTTGTCGGTGGAAATCATCACGAACTTCCGCACGCCGTACTTCACGCTCAGGTCAGCGATGACTTTCGTGCCCCAGACATTGTTGTGGATGCTTTCGCTCGGGTTGTCCTCCATCATCGGTACGTGCTTGTAGGCGGCCGCGTGGAACACGTATTCGGGGCGGAAGGTGCGGAAGAGGTCGTCCATGCGCCCTTCGTTGCAGATGCTCGTGACGATGGTGTGCGCCGTGATGTGGCCGTATTCCTTCTGCATCATGAGGCGGATGTCGTGCTGCGGCGTTTCGGCCTGGTCCACGAGCATCATTTCCGACGGGCGGTACATGGCAATCTGGCGCACCATTTCGGAACCGATGCTGCCCGCCGAACCCGTGATGAGCACGCGGCGGCCCGTGAGGAGTTCGCCCACGGCGTCCATGTCCACCTGAATTTCCTCGCGCGGGAGGAGGTCCTCGATGTTCACCTCGCGCATCTGGCCGATGCTGGGCTGCGGGGTGCCCTGCTTCCACTGCGAGGCGTTGCGCGCAATGTAGATTTTCACGCCGGCATTGATGAGGAGGTTCTGGAATTCCTGGTTATTGACGAAGGCGTCCTGCTTCAGCGGGCTCACCAGCACGGCGCGGATGTCCTTCTCGCGGATGATGTCGAGCAGGTCGTCGTTGAGCGCGTAGATGCGGCGGCCCATGAGGCGTTCGGAGTAGCGGTCCTTCTCGTCGCCTATGTATCCTTTGATCAGGAACTTCACCGGCTTCGTGTTGCGCGCGTCGTTGGTGAGCGAGATGGCGCCCGCCTTTGTGCCGTAGATGAGTGCGTTGCGCGCCGTCTTGCCCACGAGCACGCTCTCGAAGAGGAGCTTCACCACCAGGCGCGAGGCGCAGAGCAGGGCCGTGGTGCCCGTGTACATGAAGAAGATGGTGCTGTCCTTCAGCGGGAGGAAGTGCTCCGTCCAGCCGAAGTGCTCCACGCAGAAGTTGAACCCGATGGCCAGCAGGAACGAGAGGCTGCCCGCATAGATGATGCGGAGCAGGTCGATGAACTGCGAGTAGCGCAGGATGCCCGAGTAGGTGTGGAAGGACTTGAAGCCGATGAGGTTGAGGGCAGAGAAGACGAGGAGACTGTGGACCAGCGGGTTCCAGTCGTCGAGCAGCAGGAGCTTGGGGTAGCGCACCCACAGCACGAAGAGGCCTCCGAAGAAGCAGACGGCGAGGTCGAACAGCACGATGGTCCAGAAGGGGACCGCGCGGCGGCCGAAGTACCAGTTGAAGATGTTGTTGAAGAGTTTCATAAGGATGTCGGGGTGTCCCTTGCGGCTCTTGCAGCGGAGCCCCGCCGGGACAACTGCCCGCGGGCGGACAGCGTTTTTTCAAGTTATCTGTTTAAGTTCATTGTTGTACGTCGCCGCCGGCTTTCACGACGGGTCCGTTCCAGAGGTCCGAGGGTTGGGCAGGCGCATAGGGCCCGTCCTTGGCCTCGAATATGATGGAGGGTTCCAGGACCTCCACCGTGTGCCACGCTCCCGTGGGTACCTGGCAGCCGGCGGCGAGTCCGTCGGTGCCGAGGCGGTAGCGTGCCGTTTCGCGCAGGGCCGTTTCGCCTCCGGGCAGGGTCTCTTCGGTGTAGAGCACCTCGTCGAGGCGGCCCTTCAGGCAGAGCACCGACTCGGAGGAGCCGTGGTGGCGGTGGATGGGCACGGCGGTTCCGGGCTGCAGGGCGTTGAGCATTCGCTGGCTCTGGTCGGAGGCCGAAGTGCGCATGTCGAAACTTTGGCGCAGGCGGGGCGACTGGCTCGCCTCGTCGAGGAGCGTGCGGAAGAAGTCTTGTGTAAGTTCCATGGGCAGTTGTTGGGGAAAGTTTCAGCCGGCGCGCTTTGCAGGTGGCCGGCTGTATGGGGATTGTGTAGTGTCAGTCGCAGCGGAAGAGGTCGCGGGTGTAGACCTTCTCGCGCACGTCGTCGAGGCAGGCGTCGTAGCGGTTGGCCACGATGGCCTGTGACTGTGCCTTGAAGGCTTCGAGGTCGTTCACCACGCGGCTGCCGAAGAAGGCGCTGCCGTCGGGGAGCGTGGGCTCGTAGATGATGACCTCTGCGCCCTTTGCCTTGATGCGCTTCATGATGCCTTGGATGGCCGACTGGCGGAAGTTGTCGGAATTGGACTTCATGGTGAG
>CALZMA010000220.1 GCA_945788445.1 uncultured Bacteroidales bacterium
CGCCGGCCATGACGTTGGCGGGAAGCATCTTCTTCACCGTCTGGAAGGCGTAGAAGAGGCTGAGGGCATCGTTGGCGCGGAGGGTGACTTTGTCGGCTGTGACTGCTACGGCGTAGGCTCCGGCCTTCTGGAGGGCTCCGGCGGGGTAGGCTTCGACGACGAAGAGGGCATCGGCCCGGTTCTGGGCCACGGTGGCCTGCGCACCGGTGGCGGCGTTGTAGGTGGCGACGAAGCGGTTCATCTCGGCGAGCATGGCCTCGTCGGCCTCGTCATAGCTCACTACGAAATCTGCAGGCAGGGCGAGGGTGCCGGCGTTCACGGTCATTAGCTTTGGCTTCGGGGTGAGGTTCACGAACGAAGTCTGTGCGGGCAAGGCGACGGGCACTGCCAGCAGACAAAGCAATAAGGCAAGTAACTTGTGCTTCATTGAATTGTATTGGATTAGGTTAATAATTTGCGGAGTATGGTATTAGTGCGGCAAAGCTAATGTAAACCAAGCGGAAAAGCAAGTTCTTTGCGCAAAAATGCACTGCCGCCTTGCGCAAACGGGTATATGCAATAAGGTTATGGGGTTATAAAGTCACTTTCAAGCGCAGCCAAGGTGCATCCTTGGGCAAGTAACTTTATAACCCCATAACCTTATAGCTCACAACCTGCGCAAAGCGCGCGGCGCGTCAGTCGTCGTTGCGCAGCAGGAAGGAGGCGTAGTAGAGGAGTGTGGCAAGCGAACCGAGGGCGGCCACGACGTAGGTGTAGGCGGCAGAACGGAGGGCGGACACGGCCATCGCGTGGTTGGCGGGGGTGGTGATACCGGCGGTCTGGAGCCAACGGGTGGCGCGGCGCGAGGCATCGATTTCGACCGGGAGGGTGACGAAGGAGAAGAGCGTGGTAAGCGCAAAGAGGGCTACGCCGAGGGCCATGATGCTGGGGAAGGTTTCGATGAGCACCATGCCGGCCAGCAATACCCACTGCACCCAGCTGGAGGCGAAGCTGACGACGGGCACCAGCGCGGAACGCATCCGCAACGGGCCGTAGGCGCAGGCGTGCTGCACGGCATGGCCGCACTCGTGGGCGGCGACGGCGGCGGCTGCGATGGAGCAGGTGTTGTAGACGGGTTCGGAGAGGTTCACGGTGCGTTCCACGGGGTTGTAGTGGTCGGTGAGGGCTCCGGGGGTGCAGGTGACGGTGACGTTGTAGATGCCGTTGTCGCGCAGCATTCGTTCGGCCACTTCGCGGCCGGTGAGGCCAGGGGAGGTGGGAACCTTGCTGTAGGCATCGAATTTCTGCTTCAGGTTGTGCTGGGTGATCCAGCTGAGAATCATGAAGCCAATGAAGATAATCCAATAAATGCTCATAATCTGATAAGTGGTTTGTCTGTGCTTGTGGTTAATGTGAGGTTTTGAGATGGAGTTTTTCCTTGGCGAAGTCGAGGCATTCGGCCATGATTTGTGCGCCGAGGAGGCGGAGGGAGGCAACGTAGGCGGCGGCAGCGACGAAGA
The DNA here is from genome assembly GCA_945788445.1 of uncultured Bacteroidales bacterium. Lineage (GTDB taxonomy): Bacteria > Bacteroidota > Bacteroidia > Bacteroidales > Bacteroidaceae > Alloprevotella. The sequence continues at coordinate 1,500 of CALZMA010000220.1, forward strand.
CCTTGACCGCGAGACTGACGTAGACACCGCCGTCCAACAGGGCGGCCACTCCCCAGGCGAGGGCCATGCTGGCGGCTGCCAGAAGGACGAAGGGGACTACGTCGCGCAGGGCATCGCGCAGCCGCAAGCCGATGAGCCGCCGCACGAAACGGTGCCAGACGAGGAGCCAGAGGGTGTTGGCCACAACGTAGGCCCAGACCATGACGTCGACGCCGTAGGGGTGCAACAGAGCCATAAGCAACATCTGTACCAAACACTGCGCCAGGGTGTTCCACATGTAGACTTGGCTGTGGCCTTGGCTGACAACGAAGTTGGAATAGAGCGCGGCAATGGGGAGGAAGGCGCCGCCCACGCAGAGCCACTGCATGAGGTGGGCCGAGGGGAGCCACTTGTCGGTGATGGCGATGGTGATGAACTCGCCGGCAACGAGAGCGAGGCCGAAGAGGGCGGGACAGGAGAGGAAGGCGGTGAGCCGGAGCATCTTGCGGAATACGCGCTGCTTGCGCTCGTCGGTTTCTTCGCTGAGGCGGGCGAAGAGGGGCTGGGTGACGCTCCAGAGCATGCCCGTGAGGAGGGTGTGGCCCATGCCGGTCCACTTGTTGGCCTGGTTGTAGTAGCCGACGGTCTGTTCGCCGTAGAGGCGGCCGAAGACGATGCTGAAGAGGTTGTTGTTGATGTGGGTAAAGATGTTGGTGGCAAGGAGGCGGCTGCTGAAACCAATCATGCTGCGCAGCGGACGGAGGTCGATGTGCCAACTGGGCCGCCACTTGCAGAAGGCCCAGCTGCCCAGGGTGAGCATGGTGCAGAAGGTGAGGTTCTGCACGACGATGGCCCAGTAGGCGAAACCTTGCCAGGCGAGGATGACGCCCGTGAGCCCCGAGGTGAAGAGGGCTCCGACGGAGAGGAGGGCGGTTTCGCGCACCTTCATGTGGCGGAAGAGCCAGGCGCGGGGGGCGGTGTTGAGCGAGGAGATGACGAAGCTGAGGAAGGAGACGCGGGCCAAGGGCACGAGCAGGGGCTGGCGGAACCACGCGGCTATCAAGGGGGCGGCGGCAAAGAGGAGGAGGTAGACAGCGGTGCTGCATAGCACGTTGAACCAGAAGACGGCATTGAAGTCGGCCGCCGTGGCTTCTTTCTTGCGGTTGAGCGCACTGATGAACCCGCTCTCTTGCAGCGCCGTGGCGATGAGGGCGAAGATGGTGAGCATGCCGACGAGTCCGTAGTCGGACGCGGAGAGGCAACGGGCCAGAAAGATGCCGAACGCAAGGTTCAGCACCTGCTGTGCGCCATTCATGATGCCGCCCCAAAGCAGCCCGTTCGCCGTCTTTTGTTTAAGGGTTTGTTCTGACATGGTGGCAAAGGTAGTGCAAACCGAAGGCAATGGCAAAAGAAAAGCCGAAGGATTTGCTTTTGACTTTGCTGAGGTGCAGCCTACCTTAT
>CALZMA010000221.1 GCA_945788445.1 uncultured Bacteroidales bacterium
TCCTTGGGCCGCTGCGGACAGTCGGCGGCGATGTGTCCCAAGGGAAGAATGACCACGGCCTCGTAGCCCGGGGTGGGGAAGAGCTCGCGCAGCAGGTCGGGGTCGAAGTTGCACACCCAGCAGGTGCCCAAGCCGCGTTCCGTGGCCGCGAGGCAGAGGTGTTCCGCAGCGATGGCCACGTCGATGTCGCCGTGTGCCTTTCCGTCGGCACTGCGTGTCCAGCAGCGCGAGGTGTCGGCGAGGCACACAATGTAGAGTGGGGCAGAGGCAAACCATTCGCGGTTGTAGGTCTGGCGCAAGCGCGCCTTCGCCGCTTCGCTCTCCACGATGAGGAATTTCCAAGGCTGACGGTTCACTGCCGAGGGGGCGAGGCGGGCACACGTGAGGATATAGTCCAAGTCGGCCTCGCTGACGGGCCGCTGGTCGTATTTGCGCGCAGAGAAGCGCGCCGAGGTGAGTGCTTTGAAGTCCATGTTGAAATGTGCGGGAGTGGGAAAACGTTTGTCGGGCTGCGTGGCGTGTCACTTATAGCTCACCTTGCCCGTCTTCTCGTCGTTGTAGATGCAGGCTTTCAGCTCCTCGGGCGAGATGCGCACCGCGTCGCGCGTCAGTTCGGGCACGTTGTAGCTCTTCGTGAGGAGCAGGTTCTGCTCAGGGTCGAGCTGGGGCAGGAGGAAGGCTTTGTGGCCGCGGCCTGCGGTGTCGAAGTAGGCGATGTAGGGGCGGGTGTAGGAGCCGTCGTCGCGGCGGGAGCTGAACACCATCCAGCGGCCGTTGGAACTCCAGCCGTGGTAGCTCTCCACGTCGCGGCTGTTGGTGGTGCTGAGGGCGCGCACCTGGCCCGTGGCGAGGTCCTTGACGTAGAGGTCGGCGGCGGAGTGCCAGATGTGGAACTGGCCGTAGGGGGCGAGGGTGAAGAGCACGTAGCGGCCGTCGGGGCTGACGCGGGGCACGGCGCAGCTGCGGCCGGTGGAGGCGCAGTCGAACTCGAGCTGCGGCGGGCCGAAGGTGCGCGTGGAGGGGTCGAAGGTGACGCTCCAGAGGTTGTAGCGCACCTGGAGGCAGAGGCGGGAGATGAGGTCCTGGCGCTCGTCGGCGTTCTTGCCCACGAACTCGGGCACGTGGGCGGAGCAGTAGAAGAGCTTGCGGCCGTCGGGGGTCCAGCAGGGGAAGGTCTCGAGGTCGGCCTCCGTTTTCAGGATGTTTTTCAGCTGCTTCTTGTCGGCATCGTAGAAGATGAGGTCGGAGCCGTAGTCGACGACCTCAATCTTGTCGCGGTGTACCATGTGGAACACCTGGCCCGTCTGGTTGGAGGAGAAGGCCACCCAGTTGCGCGTGGGGTGCCACGAGGGGTAGACGGCGTTGGAGAGCACGGAGTCGCACTTCATGTTCATCTTCTCGGCCTTGCCGTCGGTGACGAACACGGTGCCGCCGTGCTTGGCGCGGACGTGGAAGAGCATCCGGCGGGTAGAGTAGTTCTGGTAGTTGTGGCAGTTGATGCAGTGGTTCTCCTCGTCGTTGTACTCGCGGTTGTTCTCGTAGATGGTGGCGACGTTGAAGTTCTCGAGGTCGCGCTGGTAGAGGCCGAGCTGGCGGTAGAGTTCGTAGGAGGGTTCGATGAGGCGGTAGGAGAGGTAGCGGTCAATGGGTTCGGCGGCCACGCTGAGCTTGTAGGCGGGGAAGCGGACCCAGCCGCCGGGGCGCTGGGCGTAGAGGGTGACGGTGAGGTCCTTGCCCCGTTCCTTCTCGAGCAGGCTGCGCCACTCGAGGGAGTCGAAGAGGAGTTTGCCGTCGTCGTCGGCAGCGGCGAGCACGCGGCCGCTGCTGCCTTCGATGCAGCCCACGAAGGCTTCGCCGGCGGACTTCACCTGGATGTTGAGGGGAGCGATGTTGGGCGGGATGGTGATGTCGCGGTAGTCGGGGTAGATGCGCGCGGCCTCGCTCGTGGGCGTGCTCTCGGCGGGTATCTGGGCTTCGGGTGCCGAGCAGGCCGCGAGGAGTGTGAGGGCGAGGGCCAGGGCGGCGGGTATTGTTTTCTTGAAAAATCTCATAGCGGACAGTAGGTTTGGGGATGTAGCGGCGGTGCGCTGCGGGGCGTCAGTTCACGCCGCTTTGCTGTGTGGAGTTGGGCTTCATGACCTGGTCGGGGTCGTTGTTCTCTGTGTAGTAGTAATAGACATAGGTGCCGAGCCAGCGGTCGCGGAGCTCGTGGCGCAGGCGCAGGCGGTCGCCGACGTAGGGCTTGGCGTCGAGCAGGAAGCTGCGGATTTCGTCGGGCACGAAGCGGCCGACCTGGGGGAACTGCTGGAGGAGCTGGGGCTGCTTGAGGGCGAGGATGGCGAGGGCCTGCTGCATGCAGTCGGGGAAGCGTATGCCCTTGGCTGCCATGACCTGGGCGCGGGGGAGGAAGGACTGGAGGTCCTTGGAGTAGAGACAGGCGGCGACGGAGGTCTGGAGGGTGGCGTCGGTGCCTTCTGCGAGGCGCATGTTGTAGCCGAGGAAGGCAGGCGGCTGGTAGTTCTGCTCGAACTTCTTCTCGCGCGGCACGAGGGTGAGGATGTGGGCCAGTGTGGGGTCCTGCGCGATGCGCTGGGGGCGGCCCACCATGGCGCTGTATTTCTGCACAAACTCTTCTTCGCCGGGCACGCGGGTGAGCAGGTGGAGGTACTTGCGGCAGAGGGCCTGCTCGCCGTTGAGGAGGGAGCAGAGGGCGAGGCGCTTGAGGGTGAAGATGCGCGGGCCGTTCATGACGAGGTGGTCCATGGCGGCGCGGTAGCCGGCGTTGAGGAGGCCGGCGTGGAGGTTGCAGTCGGCGAGGAAGAGTCCGTACTCCTCGCTGCCGTCGTGCTGCTCGAGGCGCACGGCGGGGTATTCGTAGGGGATGTCGAAGACGCCGTCGAGGAGCTGGTCGGTCTGGAGCAGGGCGAGGGCGTG
>CALZMA010000222.1 GCA_945788445.1 uncultured Bacteroidales bacterium
ATAAGCACACCTCCGGGCGAAACAAAGACCTTGGCAACCGCCTCATGCTCGGCATCTCCTGGCGCATCAGTCGCGGCAAGGAACGGCCCGCAGCAGAGAAAAAGATTAACCTCAAAGATACTGACGCGGGGATAATAAAATAAAACTTAGTGCTTTATTTCTTTGATGAACTCGTTTGCGCGGAAATGCCTAAAATGTCGTGCAAATGAGCGCAATCAAGTTTACTTGATTGCCGAATGCAGCCGACATTATGAAAATCTTATAAAAGCGCCCCGCGTAAAGCACGGCGGCGCAAAGCAGGCCGCCCGTAAAAAAAGGCAGGGAGCGCGGGGGCTCTCTGCCTTTTTCGTACGTATGGGGAGTAGGGGGGAGGGATTATTCCTTATCGTGGTAGCCGTGCGCCTCGCCATAGCCATAGCCGTAGACGTAGCCGAAGCTGTAACGGTTGTAGCGCGTGGAGGTGCTGGGCGAACCGTTGAGGAGCAAGGCCATGTGGGGGTAGGTCTTGTCGAGATAAAGTTTGTCGACTTCTTTGAGCAGGTAGCGGTTCATCAGCCCTACGCGCACCACGAAGAGCGACACGTCGGCATGGCGCTTCACGATGTTGGTGTCGGCCACCACGTCGATGGGCGGGCAGTCCACGATGATGGCATCGTAGCGCGGGCGGAGCGTCTCGAACAGGCAGGTGAGGCGGTCGCTTTGGAGGAGTTCGGTGGGGTTGGGCGGCACCACGCCGACGGGGATCACGTCTACGCCGCCGTCGAACTGGTCGGTGAGAATGATGTCGTCGAGGTTGTCGGTGGCTCCGCAGAGGTAGGAACTAAGTCCTTGCTTGGCAAGTTCTGCCATTTGGGAGAGGGAACTGTGGCGGAGGTCGATGTCGATGGCGAGCACGCGCTTGCCGCCGAGGGAGAGCGTCTTGGCGAGGTTGCCGGAGATGAAACTCTTGCCGCTGCCGGCGTTGAAACTGGTGACCATGATGACGGGTGCGACGCCGGGCTTCTTCTCCATGAAGTAGTCGAGCTTGGTGCGCACGAGGCGGAACGACTCGTTGATGAGGTTGCGGCTGTTTTCCTTGATGTAGATTTTGCGCTCGGAATTGCGCGGCTTGCGCTGCCACCAATGCTTCTTGGGGGTGAGGAGGGGAATTTCGCCGATGTAGGGCACGCGCATGGATTCAAGATCCTTGCGGCCGCGTACGGTGCGGTTGAAGAACTCGCAGAGGAGGAGCAGACCGCCCGGCACGGCCAGGCCGAGGGCGAGGGCGATGAGGAGGATGCTGCCGCGCCGGGGCGCTGTGATGCCGCCGCCGTAGGGCGGCTGTATGATGCGCGTGTTCCACGCGGTGAAGGTTTTGGAGAGTTCGTTTTCTTCGCGCTTTTGGAGGAGGTAGATGTAGAGGGCTTCCTTGACCTTCTGCTGGCGGTCGATGCTGAGGAGCTGCTGTGCCTGGCGCGGGGCGGAGGCTATCTTTTGGTTGGTGAGGGCCTCGTTGGCTTCGGCGGCGGAGATTTGCTGGCGGAGCTGCGCGATGAGGTTTTCGAGGGAGCGCACGATGGCGGTTTTCTGCGTGGCGAGGTCGCGGTCCATCTTCTGCACGAGGGCGTTGTCCTCGCTACTGTTGGAGAGGAGGTCGTTGCGCATGAGCACGGCCTGGTTGTAGGCTGCGATTTGGCTTTCCACGCCCGTGCCGCCTATACCGCTGTTGGTGGGCAGGAGTTGCCCGGAGCGGGAGCGGTCGGAGAGGTAGTCCTTGATGTAGATGGCCATGGAGAGCTGGTTGTTGAGTTGGATGAGTTCGTTGGCATTTTTGCCGCTCTGCTGCATGTACATGCTGGATGCCTCTTGGAGGTTGGGCATGAGGTTGCTGCTCTTGTAGTCGGATATCTTGCGGTCAACGTCGCCGAGTTCTTCGGAGAGGGCGGCGAGGCGCTCGGTGATGAACTGCGTGGTGCTCTCGGCGATGAGGTTGCGGTCGCGCATCCAATGCTCGTTGTAGACCTGCACGAGGGTGAGCAGCAAGTCGTCGGCGCGGGCGGGCACCTCGTCGCTGATGCTGAGGTTGAGAATGGTGCTCTCTTTGTCGGCGAGCGTCACGGAGAGGCGGCCGGAATAGCGCGCGGCGATGGCGGCAGGGGCGTATTTCGTGACGGTGATTTCTTCGCCATAGTGGTCGCCCATGCCTGCGGGCGATTCTTCGATGCGGATTTTGCCGGCGGGCGTGTTGAATGTGGCACCGAGGCGCGTGTGGATATCTTGCACTTGTATTTCCTCCTCTCCGTAGACTACGAAGTCGCTGATAGCCACGCTGCGGTCTTTGTCCACCTTCATCTTGAAGGTGAAGGGTAGCGCCGTTTCACGGTTGGCGATGTGGACGGACACGGGCGCATCGTTGTAGAGCGGCAAAGCGTGCAGGCCTTCGCGCACGGAGATTTGCAGGTCGAACCCGAGGCGCTTGGTGGCTTCCTGCATCAGTACGGGTGCGCAAAGCGTGAGCACTTCGTTGTTGATGTTGGAGTTTGACCCAACAAGGCCGAGGTTGACTATTTCTTGCATGGCGCTCGACGACTTCTGGTCGTCGGTCTTGATGAGTACGGAGGCGCTGCGTTGATAGACAGGCGTGGTGGTGAGGATTTTGAATACCGCAATGGTTAGGGCAATCAGCACGGCGCAGGCGAAATAGTACCACCGCGAAAGGAACAGCATGCCGTAGTCTTCAAGGCTCATGCCCTGCTCTTCATCCGGCAGGGCGGGATTGTATCGATCTGTATTGGCTACCATAATTTAGTAAAAAAATAGGAGTGGATGAGTAGAAGGGGTTTTAGTAGACGGGTCGGTGTGCGGCGGGTGTGCACCGCTGAAAATGCAAATTTAAGCAGAAAAAAGCATTCGGTGCGAGAAAATGCATTAAAATCAGCGCTTTT
>CALZMA010000223.1 GCA_945788445.1 uncultured Bacteroidales bacterium
CAGGCCACTTTCAGCCTTTCGTCCATCTGCTGCAAGTCTTCTTCGCCGAATTCGCCGAGCACGTAGTCCACCTGTCCGCCGCGGGGAAAGTCGTTGCCGATGCCGAAGCGGAGGCGGGCATACTGTTGCGTGCCGAGCACCTGCGTGATGTGGCGCAGGCCGTTGTGCCCCGCCTCGCTGCCGCCGGGCTTCAGGCGGAGCTTGCCGAAGGGCAGAGCCAGGTCGTCGACCACCACGAGCATCCGCTCCACCGGCACGTTCTTCTCCTTGAGCCAATAGCGCACGGCATTGCCGGAGAGGTTCATGTAGGTAGAGGGTTTCAGCAGGGTGAGCGTCTGGTTCTTCACCTTGAGCGTGGCCACGTAGCCGTAGCGGCGGTCTTCGAATACGACATTGGACGCCCCCGCGAGAGCGTCCAATACTCTGAAACCTATATTGTGCCGGGTGCGGGCATATTCGTCACCGATGTTGCCCAGTCCGACAATCAAGTAGTTCATTTGCTGTAAATCCCGGGGATAGAAAAGAGAGAAAAAGAGCGGGAAGCAGGCAAGCCGTGGGCCTTCTGCTCCCCGCCACTAATGCTTTGGTTTAGATAGAGGCGTGTCTGTACACTACTTGCCTTCCTTGGCAGCTGCAGCGGCAGCACCCATGGCGGCACGAGTCATCTTCACGGTGCAGACGATAACCTCCTTCGGCGTAACGAGTTCGAGGCCTTCGAAGCTGAGTTCGCCGGCCTTGATGCTCTTGCCGAGCTGGAGCTTCGTAACGTCCACTTCGAGCTTTTCGGGGATAGCGCTGTAGAGGGCGCGTACCTGGAGCTTGCGCACCATCATCATCAGACGACCACCGGCACGTACACCTTCGGCCAAGCCGCGGGCTACAACGGGCACACCCATTACGATGGGCTTCTCGGCGTGAACTTCGTAGAAGTCAACGTGGAGCACGTTGTCCTTCACGGGGTGGAACTGGAGCTCCTTGAGCACGGCCTTGTGGTCTACGCCGTCGATCGTCACGTCGATGAGGTAGATGTGGGGGGTGTAGACGAGCTTGTTGATTTCCTTCTCGCTTACGGCGAAGTGGGTGGCTACGGGAGCGCCCTTTTCGTCCTTCTGCTCTCCGTAGAGAACACAGGGAACCATACCGTTCTTGCGAAGTTCCTTCGTGGCCTTCTTGCCGACGTCAGTGCGGACAGTACCGCTGATTGCAATTTGCTTCATTTGTCTTTTAAAAGAAATAATGTGTTACTCTAAATTAAGCCTTTCCCCTCGGGCCCCGCCGCGCTGTCTGCGCACCGGAAACGCCTGAGGTTCAAACCTTAAAACTTAATTCGCCATCACACGCGGAAGGTGGTTTTCCCTCCGCAGGGGGACAAATCGGCTGCAAAAGTACACTTTTTTTCAAAGCGGAACTACTTTGCCGCCTCTTTTCTTCCCGAAAATGCCGATTTTTCTATGCTTTCCCGAATGCCGCAAGGTTGTCGCGGAGCTGTTCCACGCGGCTGGCCCCTGCGAGCACCGAGGTCACGCCCTCCTGCCGGGCCACCCAGCGCAGTGCCCACTGGGCCAGGGAGAGCCCTTCGGCCTCCGCTTCGGTCTGCCAGCCGCGAAGCTGCGCGAGGAGTTCGGGCGTAAGCGCCGAGGGTTTCAGGAAACGGGCCTGCGCCATGCGGCTGTCGGCAGGAATTTCGCTGTGGAGGTAGCGCTGCGTGAGCAGTCCCTGCGCCAGGGGCGAAAATGCAATGAAACCCACGCCCTCTTCGCGGCACAACTGCAGGATGCCTTCCTCCTGCGGCGCGCGGTCCAGCCGGTTCAGCCGCCCTTGGTAGATGAGAAGCGGTGTGCCCGCTTCGCGCAGGAATCGGATGGCCCGGCGCGTGGGCTCGAGCGGCCAGCGCGAGATGCCCACATAGAGCGCCTTGCCCAGTTTCACCGCGTCGACGAGTGCCTGGAGCGTTTCCTCGAGCGGCGTATGGGGGTCGTAGCGGTGGCTGTAGAAGAGGTCCACATAGTCGAGCTTCATGCGGCGCAGGCTCTGGTCGAGACTGGCGAGGAGCGACTTCCGCGAGCCCCAGTTGCCGTAGGGACCGGGCCACATCTCGTAACCCGCCTTCGTGGCGATGAAGAGTTCGTCGCGGTAGGGCGCGAAGTCCTCCTGCATGAGGCGGCCAAGCGTTTCCTCGGCGCTGCCCGGAGGCGGCCCGTAGTTGTTGGCCAGGTCGAAGTGGGTCACGCCATGGTCGAAGGCATAGCGGGCCAGGGCACGTGCGTTACCGAAGTCGGCGCCGCGCCCGAAGTTGTGCCAGAAGCCCAGACTCACTTGCGGGAGCAGGATGCCGCTGCGGCCGCAGCGCACAAAGCGCGAAGCCTCGCCGTAGCGGTCGGGATGGGCGGTGTAAGTTTCCATAGGATGAGGGAGATGAGCGGGCCCGCCTACCGGAACGAGTCGGTGAGGAGCTTGATTTCGATGACGGGCGAGATGCGTTCGTAGAGAATGTTGTAGACAGCATCGAGGATGGGCATGTTCACGTGGTAGAGGCGGTTGATGTCCTTCATGCACTTGGTGGCATAGTAGCCCTCGGCAATCATTTCCATTTCAATCTGTGCCGACTTCACGCTGTAGCCCTTGCCGATCATGGTGCCGAACACACGGTTGCGCGAGAAGTTGGAATAACCCGTCACCAGCAGGTCGCCCAGGTAGACCGAGTCGCAGACCTGGCGGTCAATGGGGTAGACGGCGCGCAGGAAGCGGTTGGTTTCCTGCACGGCATTGGCCATCAGCACGCTCTGGAAGTTGTCGCCGTACTTCAGTCCGTTGCAGATGCCCGCCGCGATGGCATAGACATTCTTCAGCACCGAGGCATACTCGATGCCGATGACGTCGGCCGAGGTCTTCGTCTTCACGTAGCCCGAGGC
>CALZMA010000224.1 GCA_945788445.1 uncultured Bacteroidales bacterium
GCAAGGCGCTGGTCTATGCCGTGGCCCCCACCCGCGAAGGGGCCATCCTCAGTGCGGGCCACGCTGCCGACGGCGCCTACTGGATTGACGACCAGACGGGACGCTGGTGTTCGACCAACTACTACGCTCCCGCACTGCCCACGTGGATTTCGCTCATGGGCGGCAAGCCGCTGGCCGAGCGCCTCAGGTCGCTGACGTGGGAGCCCTCGAACGACCTCGTGGGCAACTTCTCCTACTTCCTCTCGGGGGGCATGAAGAAGCCCTTTGCCCACAAGTTCCAGAAGGGCGAAAACCGCTTTGCCGCCTACAAGACCTCGGGCCTGGTGAACGAAGAAATCGCCCACGCTGCCCTGGCCTGCCTCAACAACACGATGATGGGCACCGACGACGTGCCCGACTACCTGGCCGTGACGTTCTATGCGGGCAACTTCGAGCACCGCACCGTCAGCGCCGCCCCGATGGAACAGCAGGACACCTACGTGAGGCTCGACTACGCCCTGGCGCAGCTCATCAAGACGGTCGAACACAAGGTGGGCAAGGGCAACGCCCTCTTCGTCCTGACCTCCACGGGCTACACCGACGAGGAGACGGCCGACCTTTCGAAATACCGCATCCCCACGGGCACCTTCGACGTGGAACGGGCCGCGGGCCTGCTCAACATGTACCTCTCGGCGGTCTACGGACAGGGAAAATTCGTGGAAGCCACGCTCGGCACGCAGTTCTACCTCAACCACAAGCTCGTCGAGGAGAAGCAAATCAACCTCGCCGAGATGCTGGAACGCGTGCAGGACTTCCTTCTCCAGCTCTCCGGCGTGAAGGACGTGTACACCACCACGCGCCTCATGCAGGGAGCCTGGACGCCGGGCATCAGCCGCATGCGCGGAGGCTACAACCCGCGCTACTCGGGCGACGTGCTCATCGAGGTGGCCCCGGGCTGGCACTACGTGAACAACTCGATGCGCGAGGACCAGCTCGCCCGCGAGTCGTACGTGCCCTTCCCCATCATCTTCCTCGGGGCCGACTGCAAGGCGGAGAAACTCTCCACGCCCGTCACCATCGACTGCATTGCGCCGACCCTCTCGAAGGCCATGCGCATCAGGGCACCCAACGCCTGCCGCACGGCGCCGCTCTTCTAAGCCCCGCAGCGCCACCCGACACGCGTTCATTCTCCCCTTTTATTCCACTTAGATAACTACTCCCAATTCATGGATATCAATAAAATCCTCAGCAAACTTTTCGGCAACAAGTCTACGCGCGACCAGAAACTCATTGCGCCGTACGTAAACAAGGTGAAGGAGGCTTACCCCTCCATCCAAGCCCTCGACAACGACGCGCTCCGCGCCAAGACGAAAGAGCTCCAGGCCAAGGTGCAAAATTCCGCCAACGACCTGAAGGAGAAAATCGAACAGCTCAAGGCTAAAATCGAAGAAACGCCCATCGAAGACCGCGAAGTCATCTTCAACCAGATCGACAAGCTCGAGACGCAGGTACTCGACCGCATGGAAGAGGCCCTCACGGAGGTGATGCCCGAAGCCTTCGCCATCGTGAAGGACACGGCTCGCCGCTTCACGGAGAACGAAGAAATCGAAGTGACGGCCACCGACTTCGACCGCGAACTCGCCACCTCGCACGACTTCGTGCGCATCGAAGGCGAGAAGGCCATCTACCAGAACCACTGGGTGGCCGGCGGCAACGACCTGAAGTGGGAAATGGTACACTACGACGTGCAGCTCTTCGGCGGCGTCGTGCTGACCCAAGGAAAGATTGCCGAAATGGCAACGGGTGAAGGCAAGACCCTCGTGGCCACGCTCCCCGTATTCCTCAACGCCCTCACGGGCAACGGTGTACACGTGGTGACGGTCAATGACTACCTCGCCAAGCGTGACTCCGAGTGGATGGGCCCGCTCTACATGTTCCACGGCCTCTCCGTGGACTGCATCGACAAGCACCAGCCCAACTCCGAACAGCGCCGCCGCGCCTACCAGGCCGACATCACCTTCGGTACGAACAACGAGTTCGGCTTCGACTACCTGCGCGACAACATGGCCATGAGCCCCAAGGACCTCGTGCAGCGCCGCCACAACTATGCCATCGTCGACGAGGTCGACTCCGTGCTCATCGACGATGCCCGTACGCCGCTCATCATCTCCGGCCCCGTGGCCAAGGGCGACGACCAGCTCTTCGAGCAGTACCAGCCCCTCGTAGAGCGCCTTGTGGAAGTGCAGCGCAAGCTGGCCACGCAGTATCTCGCCGAAGCCAAGCAGCTCATCAACTCGGGCGACAAGGAGAAGGAAGAACAGGGATTCCTCCAGCTCTTCCGCAGCCACAAGGCCCTCCCCAAGAACAACCCGCTCATCAAGTTCCTCTCCGAAACGGGCGTCAAGGCCGGCATGCTGAAGACGGAGGAAGTCTATATGGAGAACAACAACCGCCGCATGCCCGAAGCCGTCGAGCCGCTCTACTTCGTTGTGGACGAAAAGATGCACAGCGTGGACCTCACGGACAAGGGCAACAAGTGGCTGGCCGACCAGGTGAACGACGAGCAGCTCTTCGTGCTCCCCGACATCACCGCTGAGCTCTCCGCCCTCGAGGCGCAGAAGAACCTCAGCGACGAGGAACGCGTGACGCGCAAGGACGAACTCCTCCAGGACTATGCCGTCAAGTCGGAACGCGTACACACCATTCTCCAGCTCCTGAAGGCCTACACCATGTTCCGCATCAACGAGGAATACGTGGTGATGGACGGACAGGTGAAAATCGTGGACGAACAGACGGGCCGCATCATGGAAGGCCGCCGCTGGAGCGACGGTCTGCACCAGGCCGTCGAAGCCAAGG
>CALZMA010000225.1 GCA_945788445.1 uncultured Bacteroidales bacterium
GTAGAACTCTTTCACTGGAGTAGAGAAATTAGTTTTTTGCCTTGGTCTGCTATTGATTTTCTTTTGAATTTTGCTGATATGTGCTTTTTCAAGGGAACAGAAAAGAATTATGTACGGTGGAATGTTTCCGCCGCTCATGGCTTTCAATGTTTTGACTTATTACAAAGGTTACAATAATAGGGCTGAACTCCCCGCGGGGAGTTCAGCCCTGATTCATTCTGCATGATGAGGCAAGGGCTATAAGGGAAGTGTGTCCTTCGGGAAGCTGGGGGGATTGGCGAAATGCCTTTCGCCGAGCCCGCCCTATTCAAACAGCGACTCGCCGCCCTGCTTTTCCTGCTGCACCGGGGCGGCCGGTTGGGCCGGGGCGTTGGGTTCGTCCTTCGGAGTGGGGCGGGGTTCGCCTTCGTTCTCCATCAGGTTGTCATCGGGGTAGTATTCTCCCCCTTCGAGGCTGTCGGCCGCCAGGGAGTCTTCCGGTTCGGGGGCGGGCACGTAGGTGTTCTGGTACGAGCTGGGGTCGATGGTCTGTGCCGGCTGGCCGTATTTGTGGAGGTAGCGCTTTTGGAACGCGGGTTCCTCCATCACCTTGCGGAGGAACTGGGCCACGATGGGGAGGGCCGTGCGGCTGCCCTGGCCCAGTTTGCCCGTGCGGAAGTGGATGCTGCGGTACTCGCCGCCCACCCAGGCACCGCCCACGAGGCTCGGGGTGACACCGACGAACCAGGCGTCGGAATGGTTGTTGGACGTACCCGTCTTGCCGCCCATGTCGAGGTGTGCGGCGAAGGGGCCGAGGTACATGCCCGCGCCCAGCGTCTGCGAAGTGCCGCCGCCGTCACGCACGCCCGCCTCGAGGAGTTTCTGCATATAGAAGGCCGCCTTCTCGTCGAGGGCACGCTTCTCCTGGTGTTTCGCTTCGTAGACCACCTTGCCGTCAGCATCCACGATTTTCGTCACCAGCACCGGTTCCACGTGTACACCGTTGTTGGCCACGGTGGCATAGGCATTGACCAGTTCGAAGAGGTTCACGTCGCTCGAGCCCAGGGGAAGCGAGGGCGTTTCGTCGAGCGGCGAGCGGATGCCCATGTCGTGGGCCGTCTGCGCCACGTTGTCGATGCCCACCTCCTGTCCGAGCGTCACGGCAATCGTGTTGATGCTGCGGGCAAAGGCGGCGCGCAGGGGAATGTTGGCGTTCGTGAAGCGTCCGTCGGCGTTGTGCGGTTGCCAGATGGTAGTCGTGTCGCGTTTCGGGTCGTAGACCTCCATGCGGATGTACGAGTCGCGGCGCGCGTCGGAGGGCGTGAGGCCCTGCTTCATGGCCGTGGCGTAGACAAAGAGCTTGAAGGTGGAGCCCGGCTGGCGCATGGACTTCACCTTGTCGTATTTCCACGACTTGAAGTCAATGTCGCCCACGTACGCCTTCACGTGTCCCGTTTCGGGTTCCATGGCCACGAAGCCCGTGTGCATGAACTTCACCATGTAGCGGAGCGAGTCGATGGTCGACATGAACTCCTCTTTCTCGCCCTCGTAGGAGAATACCTTCACCTTGTGCGGCTTGTTGAGGTAGTAGTTCACCGAGTCGGGGTCGTTCGGGAAGCGTGCCTGTAGCATCTTGTAGGTGTCCGTGCGGCGCACCTTGTCTTCGATGAAGCCCGGGATGATTTGCCCCCTCTCGTCGCGCCAGGGGTCGCCGAGTCCGCGCCAGTGGCGGTCGAAGTTCTGCTGCACCTGCTTCATCTGTTTCATCACCGCCTCTTCGGCGATGGCCTGCATGCGCGTGTCGAGCGTGGTGTATATTTTAAGGCCGTCGCTGTAGACGTCGAGTTCGGGGCATTTCTCGTCGATGTAGTCCTTCACCGCGTCGCGGAAGTAGAGGGCCTCGCCGTCGTAGGCACTTTCCACGTTGAAGTTGAGCTTGATGGGGAGTTCCTGCAGTGCTTCGAGTTCCTGCTTGCTGTCCACGCAGGCCGTTCCGAACCGTTCGCGGAGCTGTGTGCGGTGGGTGTAGAGGTTGTTGAGCACCACGTTGCGGCGCTTCAGGGAGTTTTTCGGATTGATGCGCGGGTTGTAGGCCGAAGTGGCCTTGAGCAGGCCCACGAGTACGGCGGCCTCCTCCGTCTTCAGATTTTTCGGGGAAGTATTGAAATAGGTCTTGGCCGCCGTCTTGATGCCGAAGGCGTTCGACCCGAAGTCCACCGTGTTGGCATACATTTCGAGGATTTCCTGTTTGCTGCAGAGCATTTCGATTTCCGTGGCGATAATCATTTCCTTGCTCTTCATCACCAGTATGCTGAGGCCCGGGATTTTGCCGAGCAGTCCGGTGGAGTAGTGTGTACGCACGCGGAACATGTTCTTTACAAGCTGCTGCGTGATGGTCGATGCGCCTCGCGCCTTGCCGTGGGCAGCGTCCTTGGCTGCGGCGAAAATGCCCTGGTAGTCCACGCCGTGGTGCTGGTAGAAGCGTTCGTCTTCCGTGGCGATGAGTGCCTGGAAGAACACGGGGTTGATCGAGTCGTAGGGCACGGGCGAACGGTTTTCGTTGAAAAACTTGCCGAGCACCTTCCCGTCGGCGCTGATGATTTCGGATGCCGCCGAGGTCTTCGGGTGTAGGATGTCGTTGATGGAGGGCGATTTGCCGAAGAGCCAGAAGAGGTTGAAGATGACGGCAAAACAATAGAAGGCTATGAAAGCAACGAAGGACCACACGGCGGTGATACACTTGTACCACCAGGGGCGTCCGACGAACTGGTGTTTATACCATCGGCCCAACCTTGCGGCTGTGCGTCCGACAAACTTGACGGCCGTCCAAGGCCAGCCCGCGAGTTTTTTCAAAGA
>CALZMA010000226.1 GCA_945788445.1 uncultured Bacteroidales bacterium
CCACGCGCCAGGCTACCCTCCGGGCCGCCTTCTACGCCGCCTGGGCACAGGTGCAGCAGCTCGCCGAACTGAAAAAAGCACAGGGTGCAGACGAAATCCTTTTCGCCCTCTCCGCCCGCTATCCGGCCGCAGAGCCCGCCCCCACGCCGGCCGAGGCCGACAGCCTCCTGCGCCGCAGTGCCACGGCGCTCTTCGGCGCACAGACGGGTGCTGCGCCTACCACTGAAGAGGCTGTCTGGTTCATCTTCAACACCCTCGGCCTCCGTCCCCTCGACGGCGGGCAGCGCTTTGCCCTCACCCGTCCGCGCTTCAACGTGGCCACCCTCCACCTGCGCAGCGGCCGCCGCTTTGTGATCTACACGAAGCACAACTCCGGACGAGCCGGGCGCATAGACCGTCCCGCGCTGGGCGGACAGCGGCTGCCCGAGCCCTACAGCGTGAGCCGGGCCGACATCGTGCGCGGCGGCATTCTCGACATGAAAATAATCTACTAAAACCTCTATCAGCTATGAACATAGGAGACCAGGCCCCCGACCTGTTGGGCCTTGACGAACAGGGCAACGAACTCCGCCTGAGCCAGTTCCGTGGCCAGCGCGTGGTGCTCTATTTCTACCCCAAAGACAACACGCCGGGCTGTACCGCCGAGGCTTGCAGCTTCCGCGACCACGAAGCCGAACTCGCTGCGGCGGGCTACGCCGTGGTGGGCGTGAGTGCCGACAGTGCGCAGAGCCACGTGCGCTTCCGCGAGCGCCACGGCCTGCCCTTTCACCTTGTGGCCGACACCGAACGCCAGCTCATCGAGGCCTTCGGTGCCTGGGGCGAGAAGAAAATGTGCGGCCGCACCTACATGGGCATCCTGCGCACCACCTTCGTCATCGACGAGGAAGGCCGCATAGCCCACATCTTCACTCCGAAACAAATCAAGACCAAAACCCACGCCGAACAAGTGTTGGCGCTTCAGTAAATCCCCACAACAATGGCAAAAACGACAGAAGAAAACAGCGCAGCTGCCTCTGAAAAGCTCAAGGCCCTGCAAGCTGCGATATCGAAGATTGAAAAAGATTTTGGCCGCGGCTCCGTCATGAAGCTGGGCGACCAGAACATCGACGACGTGGAGGTAATCCCGACGGGAAGCCTCGCACTCGACGCCGCGTTGGGCGTGGGCGGCTACCCCAAGGGCCGCATCATCGAAATATACGGCCCCGAGTCGTCCGGTAAGACCACGCTCGCCATCCACGCCATGGCCGAGGCCCAGCGCAGCGGCGGCATTGCGGCCTTCATCGATGCCGAGCACGCCTTCGACCGCTTCTATGCGGCCAAACTCGGCGTGAACGTGGACGACCTCTTCATTTCCCAGCCCGACAATGGCGAGCAGGCACTCGAAATCGCCGACCAGCTCATCCGTTCCTCGGCCATCGACATCATTGTGATTGACTCCGTGGCAGCCCTTACGCCGAAAGCCGAAATCGAAGGCGACATGGGCGACAACAAGGTGGGCCTCCAGGCGCGTCTCATGAGCCAGGCGCTCCGCAAACTGACCGCCAGCATCAGCAAGACCAATACCACGTGCATCTTCATCAACCAGTTGCGCGAGAAGATTGGCGTGATGTTCGGCAACCCCGAGACCACCACGGGCGGCAATGCCCTGAAGTTCTACAGCTCCGTGCGCATGGACATCCGCCGCGTCACGACCATCAAGGACGGCGACACGCCCATCGGCAACCAGGTGCGCGTGAAAATCGTGAAGAACAAGGTGGCGCCTCCCTTCCGCAAGGCCGAGTTTGAAATCACCTTCGGCGAGGGCATTTCCCATGCCGGCGAAGTGGTGGACCTCGGTGTGGACCTTGGCATCATCAAGAAGAGCGGTTCATGGTTCAGCTATGGCGAAACCCGCCTCGGTCAGGGTCGCGATGCCGTGAAGAAGCTCATCAAGGAGAACCCCGAGCTCAGCGCAGAAATCGAGGAGAAGATTACGGCAGCACTCAAGGAAAACAACGAGTAGCCGTACATCAGAAAGATTAGAAAAATCCGTAATCAAAAAAGGGTCCCTATTTTTGATTACGGATTTTTCTGATTCTTCTGATTAATCTGATGTATATGCCCTGTGCCTTCAGTCGTTGTGCAGTAGCAAGTCGGCGCGGGCCATTTTCTCCTCTTCGCTGAGCTGGAGGTCCATCCACGCCTGCGCTTGTGCCTGTGAGATTTGGTCGCGCGCCATGAGGCGGCGGAGCTGCGTTTCGTGGCTGACGTGGACGAGTACGCTGCGGTGGACGAAGCGGTCGAAGGAGGCTTCGAAGAGCAGGGCACACTCCATGAACAGCACGCGGCCAGGAGGGAGGGCGGCGAGGGCGGCGATGTCCGTTTCGCGCTGCGAAGGTTGGAGCAGGAAGGCTGCGGCTTGTATCTCGCTTTCGGTCCACGGCGCGGCGCCCGAGGCGATGGCGGCTGCGCGGGCGGCAAAGGCATCGGCCACGCGGGGGTGGACAATGGCATCGACCTGGGCGGCATGGCTGCGGCTGCGGCAGAGCCAGGCGGCGAGCACAGACTTCACGAGCTGGCCGTCGGCGGCATAGACTTCGGGGCCGACGAGCGCGGAGAGTTCGCGGCGCACGGCCGGGTCGGTGCGGATGATGCGTTTCGCTTCGGCATCGCAGTAGAACACAGGGTGGCCGGCCGCTTCGAGCTGGCTGCACACGTAGCTTTTGCCTGAAGCAATGCCCCCCGTGATGCCGATGAGCACGACGGGGGGAAGGGAAGTGGGTGAAGCGAATTTATTCGCCATGGAGTTCGGGGTCATAGTCGGGGATGTCTTCGATGACATATTCAACGTCCTG
>CALZMA010000227.1 GCA_945788445.1 uncultured Bacteroidales bacterium
CATGGTGAGGAAGGAGCGCAGCTTGTTGGCCGCAATGGCACGCAAGGCTATTTTGAAAAGGTTGGTGATGTTCATTGTGTTTGTGGGGTTATGAGGAGCGGGGGGAGGATTTAGTCCTCAGGAACGGGGAGTGCGGCAAGGGCTTCGGCTGCCGACTGTATGTTGGGGTTGAAGGTATCTTCCTTGATTTGTCCGTCGCGCAGCACAATGTTGCGGCTGGAGTAGAGCGCCAGTTCGGGGTTGTGGGTCACGAAGATGATGGTGCGGCCGGCCTGGAAGAGCTTTTGGAAGAGCACGAGGATTTCGAAGGAGGTGCGGGTGTCGAGGTTACCCGTGGCCTCGTCGGCAAGAATGACAGCAGGGTCGTTGACCAAGGCACGGGCAATGGCCACGCGCTGCATCTGACCGCCGGACATCTGGTTGGACTTGTGGTAGAGGCGTTCGCCGAGGCCCACCATCTTCAGGGCCTCGATGCTCCGTTCCCGGCGCTCACGGGCACTCACGGCGCTGTTGTACATCAAGGGAAGCTCCACGTTTTCGACCGCCGTGGTCTTGGCCAGGAGGTTGTAGTTCTGGAACACGAAGCCTATCTTGCGGTTGCGCAGCACGGCACGCTCGCGGCGCTTCATCTTGCGCACGCTGACACCGTCGAGGAGGTATTCGCCGCTCGTCGGGGTGTCGAGGCAACCGAGCTGGTTGAGCAGCGTGGACTTGCCCGAACCCGAGGTGCCCATGATGGTCACGAACTCGCCTTCGTGGATCTTGAACGACACGCCGCGCAGGGCATGCACCGTTTCTTCGCCCACTTGGAAGTTTCGGCGCACGTTTTGCAGCTCAATGACCACCTTGCGTGCGGAGGGCAGGGAGGAAGAAGGATTATCTTGTTGCATGGATTTGCTGTGGTTGTAGGGATTAAGCCAAAGGGGCAACGGTGCGGGAGAAGGAGGGCGCCGCGGACAGCACCGCTACTCCCCCACTCTGCCGCCGCATTACTTCTTGTTTTTCTTGCGCGGACCGGGTGCGAACGGACTCTTCTCGCCGCCTGCCTCAACCTCTGCAGACTCTTCGCCCTGCGGGGCTACCTGGAGTTCTACCACTACGGTTGTCCCCTCCTTCACGCCCGAGAGGATTTGGGTGCGCGTGCCGTTGGTAATGCCGGTTTTCACGCTGTGGGCCTTGAGCGTACCTCCCTCTTGCACCCACACTTTGGGCGTGCCCTGGCAGTCTTGGATTTTCACCTTGTTGCCCACGGTTTCCTTGGTGGGCGTGAAGCGCAGGGCCTTGGTCGGAACGCTCACGATGCCCGTCTGCTCCATCGTGAAGATGGTCACGTTGGCGGTGAGTCCGGGCTTGAGCTTGAGGTCGGGGTTGGGGGCGGAGATGACCACTTCGTAGGTGACCACGTTGCTCTCCGTAGTGGCCTCGTTGCGCACCTGCGTCACCGTACCCTCGAAGGTTTCGCCGGGATAGGCATCGACGGTGTACTTCACGCGCTGGCCTTCCCTCACCTGGCCTATGTCGGCCTCGTCGACGTTGGCAATGACGCGCATGTCCTTCATGTCCTTCACAATGGTGAAGAGGGTCGGCGTGCTGAAGTTCGAGGCTACCGTCTGGCCTTCTTCAACCGACTTGCCGAGCACGATGCCGTCGATGGGCGAGGTGATGGTGGCGTAGCCCAGGTTGGTCTGTGCCTTGCGCACGGCTTCACCCGTGGTTTCGACCTGTGCCTGTGCCTGCTGGTAGGAGAGACGGGCGCTTTCAAAGTCGTTGGCACTGATGAGGCCCTTCTCGTAGAGGGTCTTCATGCGCTGGTAGTTGGCACTCTGGTAGGTGAGGTTGTGCTGGGCACTCTTGTGCTGGCTCGTGGCACTGCTGAGTTCGCTGATGAGATTGCTCTTGTCGAGTTCGGCAATGACCTGACCGCGCTTCACCTCGGAGTTGTAGTCCACGTAGATTTTGTCGATGATACCGCTCACCTGCGTACCTACTTCCACCTGCGTGACGGCCTCGATGGTACCCGTGGCGGTCACGCTGCTCTCGATGGTGGCCTTTTCCACCTTGGCGGTTTCAAACTGGATTTCCTGTACGGGCTCTTTTCCCTTGAAGAGGAAGAAGAGGACGACCGCCACTGCCACGACGGCCAGGGCTATGAGCGTTTTGCTGTACTTTTTCATTGTAGGAATGGTCTATGGGGGATATATATAATAAGGAGTCCTTGTGTCAGAAATGGAGTTCGCCACCGGCGTAGAAGGTGAGCAGGCTGCGGTTGAGGAGGGCGGTGTATTTGTCCTGAAGCATCGACTGCCGGGCCTGCAGGAGGCTGGCGCGGCTGTTGAGGAGTTCGGCGATGTTCTTCAGGCCCACGTTGAACTGTTCGTTCATCAGCTCGTAGCTCTCGCTGAGGGCGCTCACGTTGGTTTGGGCGGACCGGTACTTGGCCTGGTTGTTCACTGCATTGAGCCAATAGGTCTCGACGGTCTGGCGGAGTTCCTTCTGCGTGTCCTGCAGGTCGAGCTGCGCCGTGGTTTCGGCCACGCGGGCCCGCTCAATGGCGCTCTTCGTCTTGCGGTTGTCGAGGATGGGAATGCTGACGGAGATGCCCACCTGCGAATTGAAGTTGTTCTTCATCTGGTTGAACCACGTGCGGCCCGACCCCGTCACGTGGCTGTCGCCGAGACTTCCCGTAAGGCTCACTGTGGGATAGTAGCCGCGTTGGGCAATCTTCGTGTTGAGCTGACTCTGCTCGATGGCGAGTTCGCTGCGCTTCACTTCGGGGCGCGAACC
>CALZMA010000228.1 GCA_945788445.1 uncultured Bacteroidales bacterium
GAAGGCCGCGAATATGCCTTGCGTGTGGAGTGGGGCGACTCCCTCGCCACCGCCACCACCACCGTTCCCGCCGCGCCGCAGGCCGGGGCATTCCGCTTCGAGCCCACCGAGGCCGACGCGGAGGCCTGGCTCGCCACCGTGGAGCTCGACGACCCGCCCGGGGAGAAGAACTACTACCAGCTCTTCAGCCGCGTGGGCGGCGAGACGCGGCAGTTTCTCCCTGCCTACATGGGTTGCTTCGACGATGCCGCGCTGAAGCGCCCCGCCAAGCTACCCATCTACCGCGCCCATCGGCTCGGGGCCAACATGGAGTACACGCCCTACTTCCTGGCGGGCGACACCGTGGCCGTGAAGGTGGCGCAGGTCGACTCGGCCGCCTTTGCCTTCTGGCGCACCTACGGAGACCTCGTCTCCAACTCCGAAAACCAGTTTCTCGCCCCTACGCAGGGCCTCCGCGGCAACGTCCACGGCGCGCAGGGCTACTGGCACGGCATGAACGCCCGCACGGCGTGGTTCATTGTGCCGAAGGCGGAGGACGGAGCGAAGGCCCTGCGATGACCATTCCTTTATCTCTATACTTCTAATACCCCCTAACCATCATGAACCTCCAAGCTCTCCAAGACAAAGCCAAGGAATATTTCCACTGGCAGGTGGCCGACGAAGCCGCCGTGGTACAGGAAATCAGCGAAGGCGTCAGTTTCCGTGGCCCGACGCTGTGGATTCTCATCTTCGCCATATTCATCGCCTCGCTGGGCCTGAATGTCAATTCCACAGCGGTGATTATCGGCGCCATGCTCGTGTCTCCGCTCATGGGCCCCATCATTGGCATGGGCCTGGCCGTGGGCATCGGCGACCTGGAGCTGCTGAAGCGTTCCGGGCGCAACTTCGCCGTGGCCACGGCCATCAGTGTGCTCACCGCGATGGTCTATTTCCTCCTCACGCCCCTGGGCGAGGCGCAGTCGGAGCTGCTGGCGCGCACTTCGCCCACCATCTACGACGTGCTCATCGCCTTCTGCGGCGGTGCGGCGGGCTTCATCGCACTCTGTACGCGCGGCAAGGGCAACGTCATTCCCGGTGTGGCCATCGCCACGGCGCTCATGCCCCCGCTCTGCACGGCGGGCTACGGCCTGGCCACGGGCCATTTCCTCTACTTCCTCGGCGCGTTCTACCTCTTCTTCATCAACACCGTCTTCATCAGCCTTTCCACCTACCTCGGCACCCGTCTGCTCCACTTCCACCGCAAGCCGCTCGGCACGCCCGCGCAGGAGCTCCGCACGCGCCGCGTCATCGCCGTACTGGCCGCCCTCACGGTGCTTCCCTCGGTGTTCATGACGGTAGGCATGGTGCGCCAGGGCATTTTTGAGAACAATGTGAGCCGCTTCATCAAGAAGGAGCTCCAGCAGCAGGGCACGCGCATCATTTCGAACGAGGTGAACCGCGACAGCCTCGTGCTCGGCGTGGTGGCCGTCGGCCGCGAGATTTCTGCGGCGAAGATGGAGGACGCGCAGCGCCGCATGGAGGACTACGGCATGGAGGGCTACCGCCTCCAGGTCATACAGGGCGAACAGGGCGACAGTGCCCTCATGCGACTGGCCGAGACGGCGGCCGAGGGGAAGGCCATGACGGAGGAACGCAAGCAAATTCTCGAACTCTCCACCCGCAACAACGACCTCCACGAGCGCCTCACGGCCTACACGCGCTACGAGACGATGGCCACCGACATGGGGGCCGAACTCCGCGCCGCCTTCCCACAGGTCGAACGCCTCTCGCTGGCCAACGTGCTCGAAGCGCGTACCGACACGGCGGCCACCGCGCGCTACGTGGCGGCCATGGTGAAACTCTCCGCCCGCGCCAAGACGGGTGCCGACGAGCGCAAGCGCATGGAGGACTTCCTACGCGCCCGCACGCAGGCCGATTCCTTGGTGGTCATCTGGCGTTAGGCTTTTCTGGATTATGGAGTACAACAAGATAGCCATCATCGGGGCGGGCGCAGCGGGCTGTTTCGCTGCCGCCGAACTGGCCCGCACGGCACCGCAGGCGGAGGTCCACGTGTTCGAACGCCTCTCGCGGCCCCTGGCCAAGCTGCTGCTCACGGGCGGCGGGCGGTGCAACCTGACGAACTCTTTTGCCCGCGTCCGCAGCCTCGAGGCGGTCTATCCGCGCGGCCACCGGCTCATGCGCCGCCTCTTCCACCGCTTCGACCACCGTGCGGCCATGGCGTGGTTCGAGCGCGAGGGCGTGGCCCTTGTGGTGCAGGACGACCAGTGCGTGTTTCCCCGCTCGCAGCAGGCCCGCCAGGTGGCCGACACCCTGCTTTTGCTCATGCGCCGCCACGGCGTGCGCCTCCACCTCGGCCAGCGCCTGGAGGACATCCGCCCGGCCGGGGCGGGCTATCAGCTTTCGTTTGCCGCACAGCCCGCACCGCTCCACTTCGATGCCGTGGTGGTGACGACGGGCGGCAGTCCGCGGGCTTCGGGACTGGATTTCCTCAGTTCGCTCGGCGTGGCGCGCGTAGCGCCCGTGCCGTCGCTCTTCAGCGTGGTGGTCAGCGATGCCGAACTCCGCGCGCTCTCGGGCACCGTGGTCGAGGAGGCCGCCGTACGCCTCTCGGGCACGAAGCTGAAGGCGGAAGGGGCGCTGCTGCTCACGCACCTCGGACTGAGCGGCCCGGCCATGCTCCGCCTCTCGGCCCATGCGGCACGCTACCTGGCCGAACGCGACTACCGCGCGGAAGTGGCGGTGAACTGGCT
>CALZMA010000229.1 GCA_945788445.1 uncultured Bacteroidales bacterium
GGGCACGGCGGCCGCGGCCGTGGCGGCCCAGAGGAGGAAGAACCAAAGACTGTGGTAGACATGGCGCACGGCAAGCTCCGTGCCCCACACATACTCAGCCCCCGTCGCGCCGATGAGCACGACGAGGGTGAGCGACAAGAGAATAAAGGCTATGGGCATAGTCTGCTGAAGGTTAGATAGCCTCGATGAAAGCCACCACGGCATCGCGGTCGGCCTTCGGCAGGCGGTAAAACAGTTCGGCCGAGTCGTAGGCATCGCTTTCGCGGCTGTAGCCATGCCACATGATGGCCTCGACGACGGTGCGTGCGCGGCAGTCGTGAAGGCGGTCGTCGGCGCCCGTGTTCTGCTTCGAGAGGCCGCGGCCCCAGAGCGGCGTGGTGCGACACCAGCCCGTGCGGATGTCGTTCTTCATGAAGAGGCGGTGCTGGAGCATGTCGGAGTAGGGCCAGATCTGCTGCCTTGGGTAGCGGGGCAGTTCGCCCTGGGCGCGGACAATTTCGGGCGCCCAGTAGTTGTCCTCGCCCGTGGTCCACGACGGACGGTGGCTGGCCGTGCAGCCCATCGAGTAGAAGAGCTCCTTGCCGCGCTGCACCTCGGGCGACTGGAGGTTGCGGGCACGGGGCACGGCGAGGCCGCGGTGCCACACCATGAAGTCGTAGAAGTCGCGGTCGGCCATTTCGGCCTCGAAGTTGTGGAAAGGATTGTCGAGCTGGTCCGTGGCGGGCGAGAGCAGGGCCTCGACGGCGGCCGCAACCCCTTCGCGGGTGCCGTCGGCATAGTAGGGCGAGGAGGGGTCGCGGAGAATGCCGGAGAGCACGCTTTCATCGCGGCTCATGGCCTTGGCCCAGGCCGCGGTGGTGTAGAGCTTGTGGCGGTCGGAGCGCGTGACGTTCGTGATGTTCCAGATGGCATTGGCCCCGGCGCCGTCCTGGAGCGAGGCGCGGGTGAGGGCGTAGGTGAAGCGCTTGATGGCCTTCGTGCCGTCGGCCAGCGTGTACCAGGCGCCCGGGGCCCAGTCGTTGGCCTCAGCGTCCCACATGGAGGGGTTGAGCCGGGCGTAGGGAGCGGCGCGGCGGTACTGTTCGCGCAGGGAGTCGTCGGGGATGGCGTCGAGCAGGCCCGAGCCGTAGATGCCTATGGTGCTCTCGAGGCGCACCTCGTAGTTCGTGGGGGCGGGGTCGGTGTGGAAGGCCGAGGGGTCGATGCTCACCTCGGGATAGATGAGGCTGTAGGTTTCGCCGTCGGGAAACTGCAGGGGCAGTGCGCCGTCGGTGGCCTCGTGCCAGCTGATGTGTATGCCGCTCTCCTCGACGGGCGGCAGGAAGGGCGCGGCCGCCTTCGTCTGGGGCATGCCCGTAAGTTCCGTGACGTAGCTGTCGGCGGCATAGGCGTTGCCGGCCGCGTCGGTGCCGGCCGTCGGGTGGTAGACCACGAGGAGGTAGCCGTTGCCGTAGGTGTTGGCGTTGTAGCTGGTCTGGCGCTTGCCGTGGCCGTAGGCGGGGTGGCAGCTGATGCACGACTGGCGCACCCAGGCCGGGCCGAGCCCGCCGAAGGGGGGCGTGGAGAGGTTGTAGTTGCGCCCGAAGAAGGCTTCGCCGTTCTTGAAACTCTGGGCGAGGCCCTGCGCCGTGGTGGCGGGCGTTTCGTCTTCGTAGGAGCTCTGGCTCACGTTGTCGGTGGTGCCGAGCCGGCCGCCGGGCTGCCATTCGGCCGCACTGAAGTTGCCCACGGCCTGGCCCACGTAGTTGGCGTCTTCACCCGTGCCCGGGGAGGCGGGAAGGGTGACTTCGTCGTCGGAGCAGGCGACGAGGGAAAGGGTGAGAAGGGGAAGGTAGAACAGACGTTTCATGCGAATGAGTTAGAGGGCGGTGCCGGCCGCCCCGTCGGCCGGCCGGCAGCGCCGGTTATGTATTAGTTCAACAATATCCAGCGGGCCGCTTCGCTCAGGGCGTTGTCCAGCTCGTTGCAGGCCGCAATGGCGGTTTCGACTTCGGGCGCACTGTAGTTGAGCACGAAGGGGGCGGGACAGGCGGCGATGGCCTGCTGTGCGGAGCGTATGGCCTGGACCACGCGCGTGTCGAGGTCGGCGTTGCGGCGGGCGAGGTAGGCGTGGAGGCTGAGTGCCTCGTTGCGCAGGCCGGGCCGTCCGCCGAAGTAGGAGTTTTCGATGCTGGCGATGTTGTCCTTGAAGTCCACGAGCGAGCGTTCGCTGTAGGGCGACTCGATGTAGTTGCGGTCCGCGCCCGTGAAGGGCTTGCCCATCTTGGTGTTGCCTACCTCGTCGGCAATGGTGGCGCAGCCCGCGTCGAGGATGGCCTCGACCGCCTTGCGCACCGAGGCGTAGGTGCTGCCGGCCTGCCCGGCGAGGAGGAAGTTCTGGCCGTAGGAGAGCCCGGAGCCGGCCACCGTGGTGGGCCACTCCATCTCGTCTTCCACCTTTGCGCGGTGGCCGGCGGGAGCATTCTCGTTCCAGCTCACTTCCATCTGCCAGCACTTGTTGCGCAGGTCGCCGGCCACGGCGGTGGCGAAGATGACTTCATTGACACCGCTCACGGAATACTTGCCCTCGAGCCCCGTGCCCTCGTAGCGGTCGGTGGAGCGGAGGTCGGCCGCCGTGCGGGGCGCGCCGTGGCGGAAGAGGATGAACTCGATGCCGTGGAAGCCGAGGAGCTCGGGGCCGAGCTTGTTGCCGGCGTAGACGTCGCCCTCGAAGTAGTCGGCCTCGCCGCGGTGGCC
>CALZMA010000230.1 GCA_945788445.1 uncultured Bacteroidales bacterium
CGAAGCAGGGTTTGGCCAGGACAAAAAGCGTCACGAGGAGGACGTAGAAGAGGAGGAGGGCCCGGAGGCGCGTGGAAAGCTTTGGCATAGCGGGGTGGGGGAGTCGGCGTCAGAGTTGCTGCATGTCGTTGAGGCGCTTGTAGTAGCCGCCGAGCTGGAGCAGCTCTTCGTGCGTGCCTCGCTCCACGATGCGTCCCTCATAGAGCACGCAGATTTCGTCGGCGTTCTTGATGGTGGAGAGTCGGTGGGCGATGGCGATGGTCGTGCGCGTCTTCATGAGGTGTTCGAGGGCTTCCTGCACGAGTCGTTCGCTTTCGGTGTCGAGTGCCGAGGTGGCTTCGTCGAGGATGAGGATGTCGGGGTTCTTGAGGATGGCTCGGGCGATGGAGATGCGCTGTCGCTGTCCGCCCGAGAGGCGGCAGCCGCGGTCGCCCACCTTCGTGTCGTAGCCCTCTTCGCTTTCCATGATGAAGTCGTGGGCGTTGGCGATCTTCGCCGCCTCGACGACCTGTTCCATCGTGGCCTGTTCCACCCCGAAGGTGATGTTGTTGTAGAAGGTGTCGTTGAAGAGGATGGCTTCCTGGTTCACGTTGCCGATGAGGGCGCGGAGGTCCGAGAGGGCCAGGCTCTTCACGTTCTTGCCGTCGATGAGGATTTCGCCGCCGCCGACGTCGTGGTAGCGGGGCAGGAGGTCGACGAGCGTGGACTTGCCCGAACCGCTCTGTCCGACGAGGGCGATGGTCTGTCCGCGCTTCACGGTGAGGTTCACGTCGTTGAGCACGGGCGTGGTGCCGTTGTAGGAGAAGCTCACGCCGCGAAATTCGATGCTCTCCCGGAGGTGGTCGATGTGGAGCGGGTTGGCGGGTTCCGTGATGGGGTTTTCGGCATCCAGAATCTTGTTCACGCGTTCCATGGAGGCCATACCCTTCGGAATGTTGTAGGAAGCCTTCGAAAAGTCCTTGAGAGGCTGGATGATGGAGTAGAGGATGACCATGTAGAAGATAAAGGTCGGCGCGTCGATCGGCGAATGGTCGGAGAAGATGAGCGTGCCTCCGTACCAGAGAACGAGGACGATGAGCGCCGTGCCGAGGAACTCGCTGACGGGGTGGGCCGAGGCCTGGCGCACGGCCACGCGGCCGGAAGCCTGTCGGAAGTCGTTGGTCGAGCGGTCGAAGCGTTCGGTCATCTTGTGCTCGGCTGTGAACGCCTTGATTATCCGCATGCCGCCGAGGGTCTCCTCGAGCTGTGCCATGGTGTCGCTCCACTTGTTCTGCGCGTCGAGGCTCTGGTGCTTCAGCTTGCGTCCGATGCGCCCCATGAGCCATCCCATGAGCGGGAGCACGACGAGGGTGAAGAGCGTGAGCTGCCAGGAAACGTAGATGAGCACCCCGAAGTAGCAGACCAGGAGGATGGGATTCTTGATTATCATCTCCAACGAGCCCGTGATGGACGTTTCGATTTCATTCACGTCTCCGCTCATGCGGGCTATGATGTCGCCCTTGCGTTCGTCGCTGAAGAAGGAGAGGGGCAGGGAGACGATTTTGTGGTACACGCGCGAGCGGATGTCGCGCACGATGCCGGTGCGCAGGGGCACCATGATGCCCACCGAGGCGAAGTAGCAGCCCGTCTTGAGCAGCGTGGCGCCGACGAGGAAGAGGCCGATGAAGAGCAGGGCCGTGGCTGCGCCGTATTCGTCCATGAGTTCGGTGGTGTACCAGTACATGTTGTTCACCGCGATGTCCTTCATGCTCATGCCCGCCGCGTCCCAGGGAATGAACTCGTAGCGGTTCTGGTCGATACCGAAGAGCATCTGGAGCATGGGGATGATGGAGACGAAGGAAAAGACGTTCAGTATCGCTGAAAGGAGGTTGAAAATCAGCGAACCTACCAAGTATAGCTTGTAGGGCTTGACATAGAGTCGCATGACGCGAAGAAAATCTTTCATGTCGGGCCTTGGGGTTTACGGGTGAATAGATATGTTTTCGGCGCAAAAGTACTAAAATTCCACAACAAGCGAAACGTACGGCCCACGAATGCGCCGCGCGGGCCCTCCTTGGGCCGAAAAATGCAAACCTTGGAGAAAAAATCGGCACCCCAGTCCGCGTTTTTTTAAAATACCACTAATTTTGCAGCCCGAAGTCGGCCGGACGGCTTGCCGCGTGTGTCCGCAATGGCGCAGGAGGAAAGTCCGGGCAGCAAAGGGCAATCTGCTTCTTAATGGGAAGTCGTCCGCAAGGGTGAACACGTGCAGAAGAAAAGAACCGCCGATTGCGCTCCGCCATTCGTGCGCGAGGGCAAGGTAAGGGTGAGAAGGTAAGGTAAGAGCTTACCAGGCGTACGGCGACGTGCGCGCTGTGTACATCAGATGCTGAAAGTTCATGTAAACCAACGTCAGAGGGCGGCCCGTCCGAGTGGGGCGCTCAACCAGCTCTTCGGAGATGCGTTGCGGCGCGTGCGCGTTGGAGGGTAGAACGATACAGCGTAGCGGCAACGTTGCGCGCAGATAAATGGCAGGCGCGGAGCGCCCTCTCCGGAGGCGCTGCTCCGTACAGGACCCGGCTTATAGTCCGACCGACTTCTTTTTTCATATTCCCCGTAGTGGCTTTGCAACCGCAAGGCGCTGCGGGATTTTTTTGTTCCCCGGCCTTTCTGCGGACAAAGGCGCAAGGCGTGTTTTCAATCGGCGGCTTTGGATTTTCAATCGGCGGCTTTGAAAATTCAATCGGCGGCTT
>CALZMA010000231.1 GCA_945788445.1 uncultured Bacteroidales bacterium
CCCGGCTTCTACGACGACGTGCAGCCCCTCAGCGCCGAAGAACGCGAGATGATCGCTGCCATCCCCTTCGACCTCCAGCGCTACAAGCGCGCCATCGACGTCGACGAACTGCGCGGCGAGGCCGGCTATTCCACCATTGAGCGCAACGCCTGCCGCCCGTCGTTCGACATCTGCGGCATCTGGGGCGGCCACACCGGCGAGGGTGCCAAGACCGTGCTCCCCTCCAAAGCCTTTGCCAAAGTCTCCTGCCGACTGGTGCCCCACCAGCAGCACGAAGTCATTTCGCGCCTCTTCATCGAGTTCATCCAGTCCATCGCCCCCCGCTGCGTGCGCGTCGAAGTCCGTCCGCTCCACGGCGGCGAAGGCTACGTCTGCCCCATCGACCTCCCCGCCTACCGCGCTGCCGAGGCCGGATTTGCCAAAGCCTTTGGCAAGCGTCCGCTCGCCGTGCGCCGCGGCGGTAGCATCCCCATCATCAGCGACTTCGAACGCGAGCTCGGCGTGAAGACCATCCTCATGGGCTTCGGCCTCGAAAGCAACGCCATCCATTCGCCCAACGAAAACTTCCCTCTCGACATGCTCCGCAAGGGCATCGAGGCCGTGGTAGAATTTCACAAGGCGTACGGCGCGCAGGGCGAGTAGCCACACCTATATCTATACGTACCTTTCCCAATGCTCCCTAATATGAAAAAAATCCTCTGTTGCGTCCTGGCCACCCTCGCCCTCGGTGCTTCGGCCCAGCCCCAAAAGGCAGCCGCCCCCGCCGCCTCGTGGGTGTCCACCGATATCCACCTCTCTGCCGCCGCACCCGCACCCGCGCACCCCACGGCTGACACCCTCCTCGTTGCCTGGCGCGGCGAACGTGCCTCCATGCAGGCCCTGCTCCATGCCCCCGCCGCCACGGGTAGCCTCCAGCTCCGCCTCGAGCTCGTCGGGGCGAAAAAAGGGCAGGCCGCCCTGCCGCAGGCCGAGGCCCACTTCCTCGAACGCGTGCTGACAGACAACTTCCAGTACTGCGGCTACCATCCCAACCACCTCACGCCCTACACCGTGCCCGACCGCATCGCCACGGTGCCCGCCCTCGCCCTCGCCGAAGGCGAAACCCGCGGCGTGTGGTGTACGGTCGAAGTGCCGCGCGAAGCCCCCGCGGGCTCTTACCGCCTCCTGCTTAGTGTCGTCGACAGCCTCACGCAGCGCACCGTGGCCAAGCTCAACCTCCGCCTCAGCGTGCTCGACCGCACCCTGCCTGCGCCCGCCGACCAGGCCTTCCACGTGGACTTCTGGCAACAGCCCTACGCCGTAGCCCGCCACCACGGCGTGGCCCGCTGGAGCGATGCCCACTTCGAAGCCCTCAAGCCCTACCTCCGCCTGCTCGCCCGCTCGGGGCAGAAGGTGATTTCCACCATCCTCTTCTACGAGCCCTGGGGCGACCAGAGCTACGACAAGTTCGACCCCATGGTGCGCACCACCCGCAAGGCCGACGGCACGTGGAGCTACGACTACAGCGTGTTTGACCGCTACGTCGAGCTCTGCATGGAATGCGGCATATCGAAGCAAATCAGCTGCTACTCCATGGTGCCCTGGGACATGAGCTTCCGCTACTACGACGAGGCCCAGGGGCGCGAGGTAGACCTGAAGACCACGACCTCCTCGGCCGAATACAAGGAACTCTGGACCGCCTTCCTCCGCGCCTTCGCCGCCCACCTGAAGGAAAAGGGATGGTTCGACAAGACCTGCATCGCCATGGACGAGCGCGGACTGCCCAACATGCTCGACGCCTACCGCGTGGCCCAGGAGGCCGTGCCCGGCATGCGCATGGCGCTTGCGGGCAACTACCACGCCGAACTCGTGGACAAGCTCCAGGACTACTGCATTGCCTTCGGCCAGGACTTCAAGCCCGAAGAACTCGCCAGCCGGCAGGCCGCGGGCCGCGTGTCTACGACCTACACCTGCTGCAGCAACACCCACCCGAACCTCTTCAGCAACAGCTTGCCCGCCGAGGCCGCCCTGCTGCCCGTCTACTGCATCGCGAACCGCTTCGAGGGCTACCTCCACTGGTCGTGGATGAACTGGGACGACAAGTCGCTGACCGACTCGCGCTACCGCCTCTTCGCGCCCGGCGACACCTACGTGGTGTATCCCGGCCCGCAGTCGTCGGTGCGCTACGAACGCTTCATCGAGGGCGTGGCCCTGGCCGAGAAGGTGCGCCTGCTGCGCGAGAGCTACCGCGAGCAGGGCAACGCGGATGCGCTCGAACGTCTCGAAAGGGTAGTGCGCCTCTTTGAGACGGAGACTTACCCCGAAGGACATACTGCCGCTACCTTGGTCGATGCGCTCCGCCGCGAGGTGAATGCGGGAGGCAGGTAGTTTTCCCCATTTCCGTGCCCGGCATTTCCCATCCCAGGCATAGTAACGACAGTCCCAGGCTTAGAAATTTCAGTCCCAGGCTTAGAATTTTCAATCCCAGGCTTAGAAATTTCAGTCCCAGGCTTAGGAATTTCAGTCCCAGGCTTTGAAAATTCAGTCCCAGGCTTAGAAATTCCAGTCCCAGGCTTTGAAAATTCAGTCCCTGCGATTGATTTTTCAAAGCCTGGGATTGTTTTTGCCCGGTGCCGCAGGGCGAGGTGCGGGGCTTGGCTGGAAGAAATGGGGGAGGGAGAAGGGCATAAAAAACTTCCGCACGGCTTGCGGCCGACCTCGGG
>CALZMA010000232.1 GCA_945788445.1 uncultured Bacteroidales bacterium
AATTAGTAGTCGCCGAAGTCGAGCTGGCCCTGCGAGAGATCGCCGAAGGAGAGGCGGTGGTAGGGCGTGACGCCATGGAGGCGGATGGCCTGGCGGTGTTCCCGCGTGGGATAGCCGGCATTGCGGTCCCAGCCGTAGTAAGGCATCTCCACGTGGAGTTCGCGCATGTAGTCGTCGCGGTAAGTCTTCGCGAGGATGGAAGCCGCGGCAATGGAGAGGTACTTGCCGTCGCCCTTGACGATGGTTTCGTAGGGCAACTGGCAGTAGGGCTTGAAGCGGTTGCCATCGACGATGACAAACTCCGGGCGCACAGCGAGCTGGTCGAGGGCACGGTGCATGGCGAGGATGGACGCGTTGAGGATGTTGATGCGGTCAATCTCGCGGGGCGACACACTGGCCACGGCCCACGCCACGGCATCGCGCTGCACCTCTTCGCGCAGGGCGTAGCGGCGCTTGGCGGAGAGCTGCTTGGAGTCGTTGAGCCGCTCGTTGCGGTAGTCGGGAGGGAAGATGACGGCCGCGGCAAACACGCTGCCGGCGAGACAGCCGCGCCCGGCCTCGTCGCAGCCCGCCTCTACCAGTCCGAGGTTGTTGAACAACGATGACAACATGGCGTTATGGGCTTAAATCTTCACGGCTGTTCCCGTGGCAACGACCATCAGCATGGAGCCGGCGTTGCCCACGGTGTCGTACTCCAAATGGATGCCCACCACGGCATTGGCTCCCATGCGCTGGGCACGCTCGGAGAGTTCGCGCAAGGCTTCTTCCTTGCCCTGTACAAAGACCTCTTCGTAGGAAGAACTGCGGCCGCCGAAGAAGTCGCGGAAGCTGGCGGCAAAGTCGCGCAGGGCATTGGCGCCGATGATGGTTTCGGCCGTCACGATGCCGAGGTATTCGCGGATGGGGTGGCCTTCGAGGGTGGGAGTGGTGGAGAGTATCATAGTTCCAAGAGTTTAGAAAAGAATATCGGAAGGGGAAAGGGGACGCGGGGCGCTGTCAGAACATTTTCCGCACGCGGTCCAGTCCGGCCACGAAGGCATCGACTTCGGCCCGCGTGGTGTAGAGCGCGAAGGAGGCACGCGCCATGCCCTCCACGCCGCAGCGTTCCATGAGCGGCTGGGCGCAATGGTGCCCCGTGCGGATGGCTATGCCGAGGCGGTCGAGGAGCGTGCCGAGGTCCAGGGGATGAATGCCTTCCAGGTTGAAGGCCACCACGGCATCCTTCTCGCGGGCCGTGCCGTAGAGCTGCATGCCCGGGAGCAGCGCCATCTGTTCCATGGCGTAGCGGGTCAGTTCGCGCTCGTGGCACTGGATGGCATCCAGCCCGAGGTCGCTGACGTAGTCGAGCGCACGGGCCAGGGCGTGGGTGCCGACGTAGTCGGGCGTACCCGCCTCGAACTTGAAGGGAAGGCGTTCGAAGGTGGTGCGCTCGAAGCTCACGCGGGCAATCATCTCGCCCCCGCCCTGGTAGGGCGGCATCTGTTCGAGCAGTTCCTCGCGGCCGTAGAGCACGCCGATGCCCGTGGGGCCGTAGACCTTGTGGCCCGAGAAGACGAGGAAGTCGCAATCGAGGGACTGCACATCGACCGGGAAGTGGGGCACGCTCTGGGCACCGTCCACAAGGAAATGGGCCCCGCAGGCGTGGGCCATGGCGGCCATTTCGCGCACGGGATTGACCGTACCGAGCACGTTGCTCACATGGGCACAGCAGACGAGCCGCGTGCGCTCGTTCAGCAGGTTGCGGTAAGCCTCCAGGTCGAGTTCGCCCGCATCGTTCATCGGCACCACGCGCAGCCGGATGCCCTTGCGCTCGCGGAGCAGCTGCCAGGGCACGATGTTGCTGTGGTGTTCCATCACGGTGAGCACCACCTCGTCGCCCTCGCGGAGGAAGGCTTCGCCGTAGGAAAAGGCTACCAGGTTGAGACTCTCCGTGGTGCCGCGGGTGAAGACGATTTCGGCCGAAGAACGGGCATTGAGGAAACTGCGCACCCGCTCGCGGGCGGCTTCGTGGAGGTCGGTGGCCTGCTGGGAGAGGAAATGCACGCCGCGGTGAACGTTGGCATTGACCGAATAGTATTCTTCGGCAATGGCCTCAACCACGCAGCGGGGTTTCTGCGTGGTGGCGGCATTGTCTAAATAGACCAAGGGGCGCTTGTAGACCTCGCGGCTGAGGATGGGAAAGTCGGCGCGGACGGAACTCAGGTCGTACATGGGGTTGGGGATATTATTTGCACATCGTACAGCCGCGGCACTTGCCGAGTTCGCCGCGGAAGCGGAGTTCGACGAGGTGTGCGAGGCGGTCGTAGAGATGTTCGATTTTCACGTGGCGGAGCACATCGTTGATGAAAGCGTGCTGGAGGAGCAGGCGGGCCTCGGCTTCGGGGATGCCGCGCTGCTGCATGTAGAAGAGTGCGCCCTCGTCGAGCTTGCCTGTGGTCGAACCGTGGTTACACTTCACGTCGTCGGCATAGATTTCCAGCATCGGCTGGGAATAGGCGCGGGCCTGGGGCGAGGCGCAGAGATTGGCGTTGGTCTGGAGCGAAGCCGTCTGCTGCGCACCCGGGGCCACGTAGACCTTGCCCGCAAAGGCACTCATGCTCTCGGCATCGAGCACGGACTTGTAGAGCATCTCGCTCGTACACTGCGGGGCGAGGTGTTCGACGAGGATATTGTTGTCCACGCGCTGCTCTCCGTCGGC
>CALZMA010000233.1 GCA_945788445.1 uncultured Bacteroidales bacterium
CCTGCGTCTCGGCGGGGCTCCAGACCTCGTCGCGCGTCTGCGCCATGCAGAACTTCTGCCAGCCGTCGTAGGCGAGGAGGTAGGTGATGTCGCGGTCGAAGCGGTGGCGCGACACCTTGCTCTGCTGGAGCACGCCATCGACGTAGGCGCTGACGTTCACCTGGTTGAACTGGAACGAGGGGGTGAGCCGCTTGCCGATGGCGCCGACTTCGGCCGTCACGCGGTCTTCGCCGTCGAGCGTGGCGAAGACGTCGGTGAAGACCTGGTCGTTGTACTTGTTGTTGAACTTGAACGAGGTGAAGTGGGGCAGGGTGTCGGGCGGCGTGGCGTCGTAGCGGGCCACGTCGGCCAGGGCGAAGGTGGCGCGGAGGTCGTTGCTGAGCGAGACGACGAGCGAGCCGTCCTTTTCGGCATAGCCCCGGAGCCACTCGCGCGGGAACACCTTGAGCCCGCCGTTCTTGAGGTAGACGTAGAGGTCCTCCGCGGCTTCCTGGGCACGCAAGGTGACGGGGAGGGCCAGCAGGAGGAGAAGGAAGGGGAAAAGCTGCTTTTTCATGGGAAGGAAACGGTTATTCCGGAAGCACGTTGGTCGTACCGCTCTTGTAGGTGTACGTGCCGTCGCAGGAGATGCCTTTGGCCTTCTTGCCCGTGACGTTCATGGAGATGCTGCCTCCGTCGAAGGTATAGTTGCCCTTGATTTTCATGCCGCGGCACTTCGACTCCAGTGCGGGGTCGCCGGGCATGTAGGTGGTGCCCTTGACGTCCATGTTGAGGACGGTGGGCGTGGCGGTGGGCTGCTGGATGAGCAGGTCGGTGCCCACGCTGAAGCCCTTCGTGCCGAGGCCGGACACTTCGGCGTAGACGGTGCCGCCGCTGAAGGTGAGGGCGCTGTCGGTCTTGAGTCCCTTCACGTCGTTGGCCGACACGTACATTTTCAGTTCGCCGCCGTTGAGGAAGGCCTGGCCGTTGAATTCGTCGAGCGGGTCTTTCGTCACCGACACGTCGATGCAGTCGCCCTGCGTGCCGCTCACATCCACCGTGCCTCCGTCCATCTGGAAGTACTGCTCGATGTGGAGGCCGTCGCCGGCGGCTTCGCTCACACAGATAAAGCCCAGGCCGGCCTTCAGCTGCGTGTATTCGTCCGAAGCGTAGGCGTGTTTCGTGCGGCCCGCGAGGTAGAGGCTGCCGGCGCCGCTGAATTCGGCGTGGCCGTTGATGAAGAAGCAGGCCTTCTGCGGTCCGCCTGCTGCATCGGCGAGGGAGTTGCTCGTGCCTTCGGTGAGCACCACGTTGATGCGCTTGCCGTTTTCGATGCAGACGGCTGCGCTGTCGGGATTGGTGAGGTCGAGGCTGTTGAGCACGAGGGTGCTCTTGTACTCGCCGTCCATCCAGAACGAACCCGCCTTGGACGCGCCGCTGAGCACGTAGGTGACTTCTTCGGTCAGCGAGGGATCGGCCAGGACGGCGACGTGGGCACCGCGCACCGTAATCTGGAGCTTCGGGGCCACGTCGGCCGAAACGCTGACGCTGGCTCCGTCGTTACTGTATCTGACGCTGAGCGTGGCGGGCTTCACTTCGCTGCGGTCGAAGAGGATTTCGCTCACTGTGGACGTGGGGAAGGTGAGGCCGTTCACGGTGAACTGCGAGCCACCTGCGGCAAACTGGATGTCGCTCGCCGTGGCGGCGGGAATGAGCGTGGTGACGGGGCCTTCAACTACCTTCATGGTCTGGGCAAAGGCCGTGGTGCAGCCGAGGAGGGCTGCGGCGAAGAGGAGCATGCGTTTCATTGTGCCACTACTTTAAAGGTCCGACCATTGACGCGCACGAGGTACGCGCCGCTGCTGAGGCCCCGGGTGGGGGCGAGGCGGCCGTCGAGGGTGTAGACCCGGACATCGCTGCCCGCGGGGGCGTTGGTGAGGAGGCGTCCGCCGCTGATCTGCACGCGGAGGCCGGCTGCATCGGCCGCGGTGAGGCTCTCGATGGCCGTGGGCGCGGTGGCGAAGAACATGCAGGCCATGTCGGCGAGGGCTACCTGGGCTTCTTCCTTGCCGTTGGCGGCGAGGAGCTTGCCGTCGGCGAAGGTGATGCGCAGGCCGTCGATGCCGAGGCTCTTTTCGGTGCCGTCGGCGGTGCGCAGCGTGAGGTAGTCGTAGGACTGGGCAAACCCGCAGAGCGAGAAGCCCATGAGGAGGAACAAGAGGTAGAACTTTTTCATTGTATCCGAGTTTTTGTGGGTGGGAGGGTGGTTTGTTTCGTGCAATAATATATAAGGTGTAGCTCCGTAGGCTTTCGCGTGTCGTTGGCCGGCGTTTGTCGGGCCGTGAGCGGGGCGTTTGAGGAGCCTAATCAGGTACTCTGCAAGTTGTAAGTAAGCGTCTGAGGAGTCTAATCGGGTGCTCTGCATGCCGGCAACAAGCGTTCAAGGAGCAGGCCCGAAGGGCTGGCCTTTAGCTCATAGCCCAGGGTGAAGCCCTGG
This sequence comes from uncultured Bacteroidales bacterium, assembly GCA_945788445.1. Taxonomy (GTDB): domain Bacteria; phylum Bacteroidota; class Bacteroidia; order Bacteroidales; family Bacteroidaceae; genus Alloprevotella. The sequence goes on from CALZMA010000233.1 coordinate 2,477, forward strand.
GTTAGGCAGGAGGGTTTACGATGAGCCCTGTAAGGGCGACAGCTTTATGCGGACGAATAGGGATGCCGCCCTTACAGGGCTCATCGGGAGAACATCGCGCTAACCCAGGGCTTCACCCTGGGCTATGAGCTGAAGGTCAGCCCTTCGGGCCTCCGCGTTGAACGCATGGAGCAGGCGTGTCGGGGCTATGAGCTGAAGGTCAGCCCTTCGGGCC
>CALZMA010000234.1 GCA_945788445.1 uncultured Bacteroidales bacterium
GCGAATACTACAACCAGTCGCCCATCAGCGGCATCTTCAAGAGCTTCGGCGACTCCGAGCGCGGCTTCAAGGGCGAGCTTGAAGAAATCCAGTGGAGCGTGGGTGCGGAATACACCTACAACGACAAGTTTACCCTCCGCGCCGGCTACCACCACGAGAGCAAAATGCAGGGCAACCGCAAGTACGCCACCGTCGGTGCCGGCTTCCGGCTCAACGTGCTGAGCGTCGATGCCGGCTACGTCATCGCCACCGACCCCAGCAACCCCCTCGACCAAACCCTCCGCGTGAGCCTCTCTTTCGACATGGACGGCCTCCGCGAGATGTTCGGACGGTAAGGCACCGCCCCTATAACCCACAAATATTATTTAGAAATCGCCATGAAGATAAGAGTAGGATTAGGTTTCGACGTACACCGCCTCGTCCCCGGGCGCGAGCTCTGGTTAGGCGGCGTGAAAGTCCCCCACACCCTCGGCCTTTTGGGCCACAGCGATGCCGACGTGTTGATCCATGCCCTTTGCGATGCCCTGTTGGGCGCAGCGGGCCTGCGCGACATAGGCTACTATTTCCCCGACAGCGATGCCGCCTTCAAGGACATCCGCAGCACCATCCTCCTCGAGCGCACCCTGTCGCTCCTGAAGGAGAGAGGCTGGAGCGTGGGCAATGCCGACATCGTGGTGATGGCCCAGAAACCCAAACTCCTGCCCTACATACCCCAAATGCGGGCAAACCTGGCCCGGCTGATGGAAGTGGAGGAAGCCGACGTCTGCGTCAAGGCCACCACCACCGAACAGCTCGGGTTCACCGGCCGCGAAGAAGGCATTGCAGCACAGGCCGCAGTGCTCATTTGCCGTAATTAGGAATGAGGAATTAGGAATGAGGAATTGCTCCGCGTTCCCTTGGCGTAGCCAAATTCCTAATTCCTAATTCCTCATAGAAATCCGTTACCTTCATTCAAATAAATATATAACTTATGCTTGTCTTCATTAAGTCAAATTACAAGGTAGGTGATGCCATAGAAATCACCTGTACAGAAGGAGTAGTAAAAGGACAAATCGAGTATGTCAACCACCGCATGATAGTGGTGCGCCAGCCCAATGGACAAATCTGTGGCATAGCCGCCACAGACATCCATTCCTTCCGGGCTGAATGTCCCGTGCCCTTAGTGCCCACCGACATCCCCGTTGTCCACGAACCCGCGCCCGAAGCCGACGAACCCGATGCTGCCGAACCCGAGCCCGAAGACCAGTCGCAGCCCGAAGCCGAAGCCACCCCCGAAGCCCCCGTGCGTACAGCAGGTCTTGAGCCCAAAGTAGTGGGGCACATCGACCTCGCCCAGCTCCAGCGCATCGACCCCGGTCTGGGCCGCCGCAAATACTTCCGCAAGGGCGAAGAGAAGGACACCGCCGAAGCTGCTGCCCCCGAAGAGCCCCAGAGCGCCGAAGCCGGGGAAGCCCACGCCGGCCAGCCCTTCGTACCCGCCAAGGGCCGCATCACCTTTTACCACAAAGAAAAGAAGTACGGCTTCATCCGCGATTTCGCCACCGACAAAGACCATTACTTCTACGTTCACCAAGTGGCCGAACCTGCCCTCTTCGAGAACCTCCGCAAGGGGCAGAAAGTAGTCTACACCACAGCCACCAACTCGCAGGGCCTCGTGGCACGCTGCGTCCACTTCCCCCACACCGTACAAGACCTTTTGTTCATGGCCGAAGACCAGCTCGCCAACAAGCGCTACCAGCTCGCCCTCGACATGGTAGAACATATCCTTGAAGTGGACGAACACAACCAGAGCGCCGCCGACCTCCTCCTCACCATCAAGGAACAGACCCCCGCGTCGCCGCAGCGCGAGGAGCACCCCGCTGCCGACCGTCCCGAGCAATACAACCCCAACGTAGTCTACATGCAGGCCAAGAAAGCCTATCTCGCCAAGGACCTGCCCCAGGCCGAGCGCCTCTACCTCCAGGCCATCGACGCGGGTGAGAAAGTGGAAAGCTGCGTGAAGGACCTCGTCACCCTCTACGTTTCCAACTTCAAGCAGGCTACCGATGCGGACGAGCGCGAAGCCTGGCGCGCCAAGGCCACAGGGTTTATGGAGTCCCACCGCTCGCTGCTCAGCGACAGCCTCACCACCAAGCAGTTTCTGGCCCTCAACTTCTACCTCCCCCTGCTCGCCTACGACCAGTTTCTGGAGATAGTCGAGTCCATCCTCCTCGACCCGCAAGTGTCGGGCGTAGTGTCGCGCCGCGTCTTCTACCTGTGGCAGAAAGCCATTGCGCTGAACAAGTCCGGGCGTGCCGAAGCCGCCCTGTCCGTCATCGACGAGGGCCTTGCGCTGGCCGCCCGCAACCGTCAGCTGCTCAACCTCCAGCGCCAGATACTCCATCCCGAAGAGAGTGCGCCGCAGGTCAGCGCGACCGGGGATGCTGAAGCTGCCCCGGCCGAAAGCACAGCGGATGCCGAAGTTCCTGCCGAAGCCGAACCTGCCGAAGAGCCCGCTGCTGCGGACGTAGCACCCGCAGCCGAAGCCACAGAAGCAGACAGCGCCCCGGCTGAAGAAGCCCCGGCCGCCGAAGAGACCGAGGAAGCCTGACGCGCCAAAGCCTCCCGCTTCGACAAACCGACAAACACGTTGTAACCGCCCAGAGCCTTGCCGCATTGCAAATGCAAAGCGCAGCACAGCTTCCAGG
>CALZMA010000235.1 GCA_945788445.1 uncultured Bacteroidales bacterium
GTGAAGGCGGGGCGTGCGGTGTGATGCACGGTGTTTTCGGGGCGTATTCGGATTGGCGAATTTGGCAAATTTGTTTGCCTTTGTATATAGAATAAGTAGCTTATTATCAGAGCAAAAGCATTATTTATTGAAATAATTACACGAAATGACAAATCGAGGTGTTGTAAGTGAGCCTTGTCGGCCAGGGCCCCGACTACCGACCCGGTACTTCCGTGCTCTTTGTCTTGAAAATAACCCGAAGTAGGTATTGGCTGCTTGGCGCGAACCTGCTACTTTTGCATTGCAATCACCAACTGAGGCCCTTGCGTGAAGTTTGTGCTTTCAAACAACAGCAGCAAGCGCACAGACGGTACACATTATATTATAGAACCATGCAACTATCAGAATTATCCACCGGCCAATGCGGCGTCATCGTCAGGGTGGCCGGCCACGGCGGGTTTCGCAAGCGCATCGTTGAGATGGGGTTTGTCAAGGGCAAGACGGTGAAAGTCGTGCTCAACGCCCCGCTGATGGACCCCATCGAATATGAAATCATGGGCTACAAAATCTCGCTCCGCCGCGAGGAGGCACAGCTCGTGGAAGTCATTGGCGAAAGCGAAGCCAAAAACTACGTGAAACTACATCCCGAAGAACGACTGCAGGGGCTGCCCGCCACAGAAGACGAGGCGGAAGAGCAGCAACTGCAGTGGCAAACCCGCATGAAACGCATGGCCGAGGACAAGCGCCACGTGGTGCGCGTGGCACTGGTGGGGAACCCGAACTGCGGAAAGACTTCGCTGTTCAACGTGGCTTCGGGCGGACATGAACACGTGGGCAACTACAGCGGCGTGACGGTGGACGCGAAGGTCGGACATTTCGAGTTCGTTCACCGCAGCTGTGGGCCGAAAAACGCCTGCAACGGTTGCTGTGCGGGCTGCCAGGGCGCTGCCGCAGGTGCGAAGGAAGGGGAAGAAACGGTCTACCACTTCCAGCTCGTGGACCTGCCCGGCACCTATTCGCTCACGGCTTATTCGCCCGAGGAACTCTATGTGAGAAAACACCTCATCGAGGAGATGCCCGACGTGGTGATTAACGTGGTGGACGCCTCGAACCTCGAGCGCAATCTCTACCTCACGACGCAGCTCATCGACATGCACCAGCGCATGGTGGTGGCCCTGAACATGTACGACGAGGTGGAACGCAAGGGAGACCGGCTCGACTACAACCAGCTGGCGGCCCTCTTCGGCGTGCCGATGGTGCCGACCGTTTCGCGCACGGGACAGGGACTGCGCGAGCTGTTCGAGACCGTCATTGCCGTCTATGAAAGCCAGGGACGCAACGAACAGCTGGCCCGACATATCCACATCAACCATGGGCCCGCACTCGAACAGGGCATAGACCGCATCAAGTATGTGTTCCAGAAGAACCAGTCGCTCCGCTCGCGCTATTCGACGCGCTTCCTGGCCATCAAGTTCCTCGAGGGCGATGCCGAGGTGGGCAAGCTGGTGGAGGAACTTCCGCAGCACGACGAGCTTGTGGCGGTGCGCTTCGAGGAAACCAAACGCATCAAGGAAGAACTGCACGAAAATCCGGAGGAGGCGCTGACCGACGCGAAGTATGGCTTCGTGCAGGGTGCCCTGCGCGAAACCTTCGAGCCTGCCGAACAGAAACCCGGGCGGACGATGACGGAACGCGTGGACCGCATTGTCACGCACCGCTGGCTGGGCTTCCCGCTCTTCTTCGCCACGCTCATGCTGATATTCTACGCCACATTCGAACTGGGCGCTTATCCGATGGAGTGGATTGAGTGGCTCGTGGATGCCGTGGCACGCTTCGCTTCGTTTGTCCTGCCCGAAGGGGTGTGGCGCGACATGGTCGTGGACGGGGCCATCAGCGGCGTGGGGGCCGTGATTGTCTTCCTGCCCAACATCCTCATTCTCTATCTCTTCATTTCCCTGCTCGAGGACTCGGGCTACATGGCTCGTGCGGCGTTTATCATGGACAAACTGATGCACCGCATAGGACTCCACGGGAAGTCGTTCATTCCCCTCGTGATGGGGTTCGGCTGCAACGTGCCCGCCGTGATGGCCACCCGCACCATCGAGAACCAGCGGAGCCGGCTGGTGACGATGCTCGTGCTGCCTTTCATGTCGTGCTCCGCGCGCATCCCGGTCTATGTGGTCCTCGTGAGCGCCTTCTTCCCAGCCTACGGGGCGTGGGTGATGTTGGGCCTCTACGTCCTGGGCATAGTCTGTGCCATGGTGGCAGCCAAGGTGCTGGGCCGTTCCCTCTCGAAGCGAAACCTCGACCTGCCCTTTGTGATGGAGCTTCCGCCCTACCGCCTGCCTTCCTCTAAATCTGTGCTCCGCCACACGTGGGAAAAGGGCCGGCAGTATTTGCGCAAGATGGGCGGGCTGATTCTCGTGTTCTCCCTCATCATCTGGGCACTCGGCTACTTCCCCCGGACGGAAACGCCTGCGGCAACCGCAACCACTGAAGCCTTGGCCGCAGAAGCTTCTGCCGCGGAGCCTGATGCCTCGTATCTCGAACGCTTGGGACGCGCGGTAAGTCCGGTGTTTGCTCCGATGAATTTCGACTGGCGCATGAGCGTGGGAATCATTTCGGGTGTAGGTGCCAAGGAACTCGTGGTGAGCACGCTCGCCGTGATGTATTCGGGCGAGGAAGCGGCAGAAGATGTGG
>CALZMA010000236.1 GCA_945788445.1 uncultured Bacteroidales bacterium
GGGCCGTGGCTTTATGGCCTCATCGTTTTGTTGTCTGGCAAACAATGCACTTCGCGCTTCCGCTTCACGCTTTTTTGCTTGCAAACGGCGCTCGCGCAGGCTGTTTATCCACTCCTGCTGCGCACTCTGCGCCCCGCGTGCATACTTTCTTAACGAAAAGTACACGGTTTCATAAATTAAATTGTACTTTTGCCTCCATTATTGTACACTATACAGGATAAGAAAGATGGAATCCCCCTACAAGCCTGACCAAAACGAAGAGATGCAATTCATTCCCCTGGTCAAACTTTGCTACCACAAGTTTTTGCAGAACTGGTACTGGTTCTTGCTGTCCGCCGTCGTCTGTCTGGTGGCCGGATGGTTCTACCAGCAAGTGAAGCCGCGTATCTACGAGCGGCAGTCCGTGATGCTCATCGAAGAGTCGAGCGGAACGGGCTACAGCACGAGCTTCAAGCGCAACAGCCGCAACAACATGACGAGCCTGCTTGAGCTCAACGGCGTGAGCGTAGGCGACAACCTGAAAAACGAAATCTTCATCATTTCCTCGAAGCGCCTCATGATGCGCGTCGTGGAGAAACTTCGTCTGGACGTGGACTACGTGACGGAGGAGAACCTCCACGAAGTGGCCCTCTACGGCAACGAACGCCCCTTCGAGGTAATCTTCCAGGACCCCTTCACGGAGGAAAAGGCCAAGCGCATGAAGCGCATGGTGCTCGACTTTAAGGTGAAGAAACTTTCCGACGCGAAGGTGCTGCTCACCGGCTTCACGGACCTCGAAGGCAACAATCTCCCCGACCAGGAGGCACAGCTCGGACAGACCGTGCAGACGCCCTACGGCAAGCTCATCGTCATCCGCGGCAAGCGCTACGCCCGCTGGGAAGACCAGGTGATTGAGGTGCGCCGCATGCCCGTGCCCATCGCAGCCAATGTCTTCCAGTCGAAGATGGCCGTGACGGAGTATGACAAGGAAACCTCCCTCATTGTCCTCACCATCCAGGAACAGAACGAAAAGCGCGCCGACGACGTGCTCAACACGCTCTACAATACCTACAAGGAAGACGTGGTGGAGAACAAGAACCGCGTGGCACAGAACACGGCGAAGTTCATCGACGAGCGCATCGGCATCATTTCCTCCGAACTGAGCAGCGTGGAGAACCAGCTGGCCGACTTCAAGAAGCGCAACCAGCTCGTTGACTTCCGCCAGACGCCCCAGCTCGTGATGAACGAAACCAGCACGGCACGCCAGCAGAGCCTCGCCATCGAAACGCAGCTCAACGTGGCGCAGTTCCTCAACAACTACCTCAACAACCGCACCAACGACCGCGACCTCATTCCCGCGCTCAACCTCGGCGACAACACGTTCAACCAGCAGATTGCCGCCTACAACACTCTCCTCAACGACCGCAACCGCCTCGCCGACAACACCTCGGAGGACCAGAGCGTGATCCGCGACATGGACCGCCAGCTCAGGCAGTTCCGCCAGAGCATCGGCACCTCGCTGAAGAACTACATCTCCTCGCTCCAGCTTGAGCTCAACGATGCCCGCCGCAACGAGAACCTCCTCACGGGCAAGATTGCCAGTGCTCCCGACCAGGAGAAGCAGGGCATCAGCATCCAGCGCCAGCAGGCCCTGAAGGAGGCGCTCTACACCTACCTCCTTAACAAGCGCGAAGAGGTGGCTCTCCAGCAGGCCATCAACGAAGCCAACGTGCGCCTCGTGGAAGGTCCGCTCGGCAACAAGAAGGTGAGTCCGCGCGGTTCCATCATCATGCTCGTGTCGCTCCTCATCGGCCTCGCCATCCCCGCCTTCTTCATCTGGCTGCGCATGGCGCTCGACGTCACCATCCACGGCCGCAAGGATGTGGCGGACGTTGTCTCGGTGCCCCTGCTCGGCGAAATCCCCCACATGAAGAACGCCACGGGCAAGACGCTCATCACGGAGCTCTCGGGCGACGCGCCCCTCGTGGAAGCCTTCCGCATCATGCGCTTCAGCCTGGGCTACATGCGCCACGCCACGCAGGTCATCATGACCACGTCGACCACCCCGGGGCAGGGCAAGAGCTTCATTGCGCGCAACATGTGCGTCACCTTCGCCATGGCCCAGAAGCGCACCGTGCTCATCGACGCCGACATCCGCAAGCGCACGCTCTCGTCCAACTTCGGCCACCACGCGGGTCTCACGGCCTATCTCTCGGACGACCACACGCAGCTCGCCGACATCATCGTGAAGGACGGTATCGACAAGGGCGTGGACTTCATTCCCGCAGGCACCATGCCGCCCAACCCCTCCGAACTCCTCATGTCGGAACGCCTCGACCAGCTCATCGGGGAACTCCGCAAGGTCTACGACTATATCCTCATCGACAGTACCCCGATGTTCTCCGTGGCCGACGCCAACGTGGTGAACCGCGTGGTCGACACCACCTTCTTCGTGCTGCGTGCGGGCATGCAGGAACGCGACTTCCTCCCCGAACTCGACCGCATCTACAAGGAGGAGCGCCTGAAGAACCTCTGCATCGTCATCAACGACGTGAACGAGCGCCGCAAGAGCTACGGCTATGGTTACGGCTACGGCTATGGATACGGTTATGGCTATGGCTACGGCAACTCGCAGGGCAAGCGCGGCCGGGCCAAGGAAATTCTCCGCAAGCTCCGCCACTGATAC
>CALZMA010000237.1 GCA_945788445.1 uncultured Bacteroidales bacterium
GTCGGCGGCTTTGAAAATCCGGTCGGCGGCTTTGGAAAAGCAATCGGCGGCTTTGTTTTTCAACTTATAGAACCCCAACAATCAACTATTTCTTCTCCAAACTCCCAACCTAAGCGCATAACCCCTATCTTATCCAAAGACAGGCGGCACCTCAGCAATGCCAAAGCAAATCCTTCGGCTTTTCTTTGGCCATTGCTTTCGGTTTGCACTATCTTTGCATGCAAAAACAACCAAGCCCTATGCCATTAGTATCCCCCTCCCTGCTTTCGGCCGACTTCGGCCACCTCAGCCGCGACATTGAAATGCTGAACCAGAGCGAATGCGACTGGTTCCACCTCGACGTGATGGACGGCGTCTTCGTGCCCAACATCTCCTTCGGTTTCCCCGTGATGGAAGCCATGGCGCGCGATGCCCGCAAGCCCCTCGACGTACACCTCATGATTGTGCAGCCCGAAAAGTTCATCCGCGAAGTGAAGGCCCTCGGGGCCAAGGTGATGAACGTACACTACGAGGCCTGCACCCACCTCCACCGCGTGGTGCAGCAAATCAAGGCCGAAGGCATGATGGCCGGCGTCACCCTCAATCCCCACACCCCCGTCAGCGTGCTCGAGGAAATCATTCCCGACCTCGACCTCGTCATGCTCATGTCCGTCAATCCGGGCTTCGGCGGACAGAAGTTCATTGAGCACGCCGTCGACAAGACCCGCCGCCTGCGCGAGCTCATCCTCCGCACCGGCTCCCACGCCCTCATCGAAATCGACGGCGGCGTGAACCGCCAGACGGGCCAGCGCCTCGTCGAAGCCGGTGCCGATGTCCTCGTGGCCGGCTCCGCCGTGTTCCGCGCCCCCGACCCCAAGGCCGAAATCGCTGCCCTCCGCGCCCTTGCTCCCCATTCCTGATTGCCCATTCCTAAATCCCGCCGCTCCGTGCTCCCCTCCATACTTCCCCAGAAAGACCTCTTCGCCCTCGTGCGCATTATCCAAGAGAGCCGCCACGTGGTGGTCTGCGGCCACCGCGGCCCCGACGGCGACGCCCTCGGCTCCTGCCTTGCCCTGGCCGAATACCTCCAGCAGCTCGGCAAGTCCGTGAGCGTAGTGCTCCCCACCCCCTTCCCCGACTTCCTCCGCTGGATGCCCGGCACCCACGCCGTGCAGTTCTACGTCCACCACGAACGGCAGGCCACCCAGGTCATCCTCTCGGCCGACACCATCTTCTGCCTCGACTTCAGCCAGCCCTCCCGCCTACAGGAAATGCAGGGGGCCTTCATGCGCTCACGCGCCACGCGGGTCGTCATCGACCACCACCTCGCCCCCGACCTCTCCATGGCCCGGCTCGTCGTCTCCCGCCCCGAGATGTCCTCCACCTGCGAACTCCTTTTCAGGGTGCTCCTCGACCTCGGCGCATTCGAAACCCTCAGCCGCAATGCCGCCGTCTGCCTCTACACAGGCATGATGACCGACACCGGAGGCTTCACCTACAACTCCTCGCGCCCCGAAATCTACGAAATCATCTCCATGCTCCTCACCAAGGGCATCGACAAGGACCGCATCTACCGCAACGTCTTCCACGTCTACTCCACCGACCGCCTCCGCCTCACGGGCTACGTGCTCTACGAAAAACTCCAGTTCCTCGCCGGCGGCAAGGCGGCCTACTTCACCCTCACCCGCGAGGAGATGCAGCGCTTCCGCTTCATCCGCGGCGATGCCGAGGGACTCGTCAACATGCCCCTGCAGGTCAAGGGCCTCCGCCTCAGCATCTCCCTGCGCGAAGACACCGAGCGCGACGTGGTGCGCGTGTCCCTCCGCTCCGTCGACGACTTCCCCTGCAACCGCATGGCCGAAGAGTTCTTCAACGGCGGTGGCCACCTCAACGCCTCGGGCGGCGAACTCCCCTTCCCCCTCTCCGAAGCCGTCCGCACCGTGGAGCGCGCCGTCGAAGCCTACGAAAGCCTCATGCAATAAGTATAATGAACAATGAATAACGAAGGGGCGCACCGAACGCCCGCGCCAACGCTGCCCCCTTCATTATTCATTGTTCATTATACTTTATTCATCAAAAAATCCCTACCTTTGCTTCGCAACCAAAAAACAACCCCAAAATGGCAAAATTCAAACGCATATTGCTTAAGCTCAGCGGCGAGAGCCTCATGGGCGAACAAGGCTACGGCATAGACGTGAAAAGGCTCAACGAATATGCCGCCCAAATCAAGCAGGCCCTCGAGATGGGCGTGCAAATCAGCATTGTCATCGGCGGCGGCAACATTTTCCGCGGACTCAGCGGTGCCGGCCGCGGCTTTGACCGCGTCAAGGGCGACCAGATGGGCATGTGCGCCACCGTCATCAACTCCCTCGCCCTCAGTTCCGCACTGGGCGCCATCGGTGTGAAGAGCCACGTGCTCACCGCCATACGCATGGAGCCCATCGGCGAACTCTACAGCAAGTGGAAGGCCATCGAGGCCATGGAGCGCGGCGAAGTGGCCATCATCAGCTGCGGCACCGGCAACCCCTACTTCACCACCGACACCGGCTCCTCCCTCCGCGGCATCGAAATCGAGGCCGACGTGATGCTCAAGGGCACGCGCGTCGACGGCGTCTACACCGCCGACCCCGAGAAGGACCCCACCGCCACCAAGTTCGACGAAATCACCTACGACGAAGT
>CALZMA010000238.1 GCA_945788445.1 uncultured Bacteroidales bacterium
TCCTTGTCCATGAGGTTGAAGTTGCTGTCGAAGTCGATGAGCAGCTGTTTGTACTGGAAAGTCTCGCGGTCGTAGGGGTCCTGAGCACGTGCCTGCATCGACTGCACGCCCGGACCGGACTGCAGGCTCTCGAACTGCTCCCCGCTCCAGAGGTCGAGCTTCAGGTGGAGCTTGTCCTGCGTCATTTCGAGTCGGGCCGAGTCGGCCAGCACGATTTGTGCTTTCTCGAAGCCCTGGTCGGTCTTGTAGATGATGGTCTGGTAGAGCATGCCCGTCTCCGCGTTTTTCTTTTCCACGTAGAGGTTGATGTTGGGCACACCGTTGTAGAAGACGCCCTCGGGGATTTCCACCGCGGGCGACTGCTGCTTCATGCTGAAGAGGAGCGTTCGGAGATTGATTTGGGCTTCGGGCGAGGTCTTGTTCTGGAAGTAAAAGGAAACGCCCATCACGAAAAGGGCAAAAAGCGCCATGGGCCGCATGACGCGCAGAAGGGACACGCCGGCCGCCTTCATGGCCAGGAGCTCGAGGCTCTCGCCCATGTTGCCGAACGTGATGAGGGCCGCGAGCAACACAGCCAGCGGAAGGGCCTGGGGCACGAGGGTCTGGCCCATATACCAGAAGAACTGGGCGAGGATTTCGAGCGAAAGCCCCTTGCCGATGAGCTCGTCGACGTAGCGCCAGGTGAACTGCATCATGAAGACAAAGAGGCATATAAAGAAAGCTCCTACGAAAATCAGCAGGAACTTGCCCAGTATGTATCGGTCTAACTTTTTAATAATACTCATGAGGTAGCAAGGGGATGCAACAGAAGTGCTGGTGCGGCGACGCAGGGACTGCCCTGCCGCCGGACCACGGCGGTATTCCCGCCTCGGGGAGGGAACCGCTTCGCGTAGCGAAAGCAAAAGTACAACTTTTTTCGAATAAGCCTTGCCGCGGCCTCGGTAAAACAGCAAAAAGCGAAACAAAACGCACAAAAAGCGAAGCGGCATCTGTAATTGACTTACAAATGCCGCTTCGGAAGAGTAGCGCGAGACAGGCTTGAACTGTCGACCTCATGATTATGAATCATGCGCTCTAACCAGCTGAGCTATCGCGCCATTCAGCGCTCGGGTGTCCTTGTTTCCCGTTTGCGAGTGCAAAAGTACGACAAGTTTTCAAAACACCAAAGGTTTTCCCAACTTTTTCTCAAAAAAAATTCCCTTTTCGGCATTTTGGGGCGGAAAAGCGGGGTACGAGGGATAGAATTGGCCGGTTTGAACGCAGACTTCGGCACATGGCTGCGACAAATCGGCGATTTGATTTTTCAAAGCCTGGGATTGAAAATTCAAAAGGCGGGATTGAAAATTCAAAAGGCGGGATTGAACAGCCAAAGCCTGCGAGCGGCCGAGCGGACGCAGAAACGCGGAAGACATTCACCAGTCCATTGCTACCTATTATATAATAAGGAGTGTAAAACCGGGGACGAAAGATTACTTTTCCAGCCTCGGACAACTCAGTTTCCTTGGAAAATATTAAATTCGCGAAACTATTCTACACAAAAGCAACACAACCCCCTCCCATTCCCCCGATACAACATGAACATCCGCCCCTGGTTTGACAAACGCCCCTTCCAAACAGTCCTCGCCCTGCTGGCCTGCACGCTGCTCACGCTAAAGATTGCCTTGTTCGTGACCCTTTTCCCCACGGACGAGGAGGCACAGCGCAACTCCGCCTGCCGCCTCGTGGCCCGCACGGCCTACGCCATCCCGCTGGCCAAAGGCGACACGCTCTTCTTGCCGCTCCCCTCGGACACCGCCACGCTCGCAGACTTCGACCTCGACCGGGTGGCCACGGCGGTGGAACAGTCGGGCGCATTTGTCTCGAATGAAGGACACGCCGTGACTTCGGAAGCCCTCATCCACGGGGCGAGCGACCGCCTCGGCGGCGACACGCTGAAAATGTGCCTTGAACGCGCACAGCAAAGCCTGCAAAAGCACAAGGAAAAGCTGGAAGGCGAACTGAAACTGCTGAAGGAATACGCCGCCTACCATTCGGTGGTAGACGACGGCTACAACCAGGTGATGGACTACCGGACGGCGCAGCTGAACGCCCTGGCCCGCACCGACTCGCTCCTTCAAAACCTGGCCGAACTGCGCCGGCATTCCCCCGCCGAAGCGCAGCGCTGCACCCGCGTGCTGCTGACGACGAAAGACAGCACGACGACGGAAATGGTCCTTGTGCAGCGTCACGCCGGACTGCTCCTGCTCCGCACCTCCGCGGGCGAACTGCCCGAAGGCTTTGCACGCCTCACCGTGTGGCGCTGGGGGACGACGGCCATCCGGCGCCGGCTCTGCGCCTTCAACGATTTCGGCGGCACCACGCGCAGTACACGTGCCTCGCTGCTCGGTCCGGACCGCCAGCGCTACGATGCTGCGGAAGGCGCAGCCTGGCTCAACCCCTTGGGCCACCTTTGCGGGGTGAACTGCCGGGGACTGCGCACCGGTTCGCTCGAAGTGGGACAACTCTTGGCCAAGGAACATGCGCTGCCCGTGTGGTGGTGGCGCAACCTTCGGGCCCGGGTGGCCGCACTTTGGGAACGGAAGGGGGCGACACACATTTCCCAAACAGGAAACGCCGCCGCAGACAGCGAGGTGGAGCCCGCACGCGT
>CALZMA010000239.1 GCA_945788445.1 uncultured Bacteroidales bacterium
GTCTCCGTGGAGCAGCCCCGCCACACGATGCTCTTCCCCCACGACGAAGAAAACCTCGACGGTCTCAACTTCCTCGAAGGCAAGCGTGTCGATGAGGTGAACAAGATGGCCGAACTCGGTACGCAGCTGGCCCACCTGGACGGCGGGGTGCCCAACATGCGCGTGGTTGTGGAAAAACTCGACGAGTACAACCTCGGCCAGCTCATCTACTTCTTCGAGCGTGCCTGCGGCATCAGCGGCCTGCTCCTCGAAGTGAACCCCTTCAACCAGCCCGGTGTGGAGGCCTACAAGAAAAACATGTTTGCCCTCCTCGGCAAGCCCGGCTACGAGGCTGAAACGGAGGCCATCCAGAAAAGACTGTAAGAAACCATGATACAGACTGCAATCAGTCGATATCTCCACAAGCACGGCTTCGAGGCTTTCACCCCGAAAGCCGTGCTTTTCGATATGGACGGCGTGCTCTTCGACTCCATGCCCTTCCACGCCCGCTCCTGGGCGCAGGTGTGCAGCGAGCACGGACTCGAAATGTCGCCCGAAGAAGCCTACCTCCACGAGGGCCGCACGGGCGAGGACACCATCCAGATACTCTCCCGCCGCCTCCGCGGCCGCGAGGCCACTGCCGCCGAGGTGGAGGAAATCTATGCCGGCAAGTGCCGCCTGTTCAACGCCTGTCCCGAGGCACCCGTGATGCCCGGGGCCGCCCGCGTGCTCCGGCGTGTCCGCGAGGCCGGACTCGAAATCGCCGTGGTCACGGGCAGCGGCCAGCGCTCCCTTCTCGACCGCCTGCAGACGTGCTACCCCGGCTACTTCACGCCCGGGCGCGTGGTGTCGAGCAAGGACGTGCGGCGCGGCAAGCCTTCGCCCGAACCCTACCTCCTCGGCCTGGAGCGCGTGGGGCTGCGGCCTTGGGAAGCCATTGTGGTGGAAAATGCGCCGCTCGGCGTGGAAGCCGCCGTGGCCGCCCAAATCTTCACGGTAGCCGTGAACACGGGGCCCGTTCCCGACTCCGCCCTGCTCGAAAAGGGCGCAGACCTCCTCTTCCCCTCCATGGATGCCCTGGCCGATGCGTTCTGGCTCTGACAATGTATTCCCCAAAATGCTGACGAAAGAGGGGGCATGACGATTCTCCCTGCTTTCCAATTTCCGTTTCCTCCATGCAAAACGACATCACGCGCGGCATCTTCAGCCGCACCGAACGCCTCTTGGGCGGCGAGGCCCTGGAGCGCATGGCGCAGCGCCGCGTCATCATCTTCGGCGTGGGCGGCGTGGGTAGCTGGTGCGCCGAAGCCCTGGTGCGCACAGGCTTCCGCCGCCTGACCATCGTCGACTCCGACCGCGTCTGCCTCACCAACATCAACCGCCAGCTTATGGCCACCACCGCGACCGTGGGTGAGGTGAAGGTCGAAGCCCTGCGCCGCCGCCTGCTCGCCATCAATCCCGAGGCCGAAATCACGGCACTGGGCGAGGTCTACAGCGCAGAGACCGCCGGGCGTTTCCACCTCGACGAGTTCGACTACATCGTCGACGCCATCGACTCGCTCCACGACAAGGCACTCCTCATTCTCCATGCCTGCCGCACCCGCGCCCGCTTCTTTTCCTCGATGGGGGCGGCGCTCAAGCTCGACCCTACGCAAGTGCGCGTGGCCGAGTTCTGGAAAGTGCGCGGCTGTCCGCTCGGAGCTGCCCTGCGCCGCAGGTTCAAGAAAGAAGGCGTGCGCCCCGCGCGCAAGTTCCAGTGTGTCTACAGCGAAGAACTCCTTGCGAACCGGGGCGAAGTGGTGGCTTGCGACGCTTTCGGCTGCCCCTGCAGCGAGGGCAAGGAGGAAGCTCCCGAGTGGCATGCGCGGAAAGTCCACGTGAACGGAAGCCTGGTCCACATCACCGCCATCTTCGGCTTTACCCTGGCCGGATTGATAATAAAAGACGCGAGCCAATAGCCCGCGTCTTTTCTGTTAGAGATAAAATGCTTCGCAGAGTGCCGCATACTGGGCCGAGCGGCCTCCGTCGTCCCCCACCAGTTCCAGTTCGTCGTGGACCAGTCCGGCCGCTTGCAGCTGCCACTCCAGCAGCACCCGTTTGGCGGGCTTTCCCTTGCGCGTCACCACGTCGGTACGGCGGCAGAGGTGCCAGCCGTGGAGTTCGGCGAGCGGCAGGAAGCGTGGCAGGGCAGGGGAGGGGAGAATGAGTGCCAAGCGTGCCGTGGGGCACTCCTTGTCGATGAGCCTGTCGGCCGTCTCGAGCAGCGCCTCGAAGCGGAGTCCGCCGCCCTCGGTGTGCCGTGCCTTGGCGCGGGAGGCCGAAGGCGGAAGGAGCGTTTCCTGGTGGTAGGGCGGGTTGCTCAGGATGCAGTCGAAGCGCGGTCCGGCGTAGTTCTGGGTGAACTGCAGCACATCGGCCTCGACCACCTCCACGCGGTCGGCGAAGGGAGATGCCGCCACGTTGCAGCGGGCATCGGCTGCTGCTCCGCCATCGATTTCCACACCTGCCACTTGTGCCTCGCCGGCCCGCTGTGCCGCCATGAGCGCAATCAGTCCGCTGCCGCATCCCACGTCGAGGATGCGCCGCGCCCCCGCCACCGTAGCCCAGGCACCGAGCAGCACGCCGTCGGTGCCCACCTTCATGGCGCAGCGGGCATC
>CALZMA010000240.1 GCA_945788445.1 uncultured Bacteroidales bacterium
AGTGCAAACCGAAAGCGGAGCAAAAGAAAAGCCGTAGGAAATGCCAACGGCCCTTTTGGCACATGAAACAGCGCAAAAATGACAACCTCCATGATTATCAGCACTTTTCCCTCAAAAACCTCCAGCGCGCCGAATAATTCTTCCTTCATTGCCACCTCCACTTTTCAAAACCCCGAATTGAAACCTTGGAAAAGTTAAAGTATTGATATTCAGCGCAAAATAACTTTTCTCCCCCTCCCGTTCGCCCTACCTTTGCACTCGCAAACCTCACGAGGAGAGTGGCGCACCTGCCTTCCACACGTTGCCCCGTGCAACCGGAACCGGCAGCAGCGCACGCCCCGAAAGAGCCCCCGGCCCTTCGCGCGGCACACTCACACCACCGGGCGGACTTCCCCCGCAGCGCGTTCCACGCAACCTGCGCAAAGCCTGTTCCTCACCCCATCCGACTGCGCACATATATAGGTGCCACGCAGCCCCTGCTAAGGCTGTGCGTGAGAGATGACACCTTCGCAGCCCCCCCCTTCCCGGAAACTCCCCCGGTCCTCGTGGCAAATCAAATCAAATGACGTTTCAAAAAACAGTACTTCTCTTAGCAACATTCATCACTATCGCATTCTCCAACCTTTGCCACGCACAGACGCAGGGCAAAGCCTCCTTCTACGGCAACGGTTTCCACGGCAGACTCACCAGCGACGGCTCGCGCTATCACAAGGACAGTCTCACCTGCGCCCACCGCACCCTCCCCTTCGGAACCTTGCTGAAAGTAACCAACCAGAAGAACGGTAAGGAAGTGGTGGTTCGCGTCACCGACCGCGGTCCCTTCGTGAAAGGCCGCGTGGTCGACCTCTCCATGGCAGCTGCCAAAGAGCTCGGCATGGTCAGCATGGGCGTTGCCCCCGTCACCGTTCAGAAAGTGGGCCACGCCGCTCCCAAGGCCAAGAAGGCCCGCCGCGGCGGAAAACTCACCGCTGCCAACAGCTACGTGCTCCCCGAAGCAAAATACATCGACCCCGCTACGGGCCAGTTCTACACCATGCAGGAATGGAAAGAACGCGGCGAACAGGCCCGGCAGCAGCACCTGGCCGAACTCTCTGCCAAGCAGCAGCCCCGCTACCGCATCCTCGGCGGCAAGCACACCGCCAGGCTGAATTGATACAGCTCACCCAACACAACAACTCTCCCTATACAGCAACCACACCTTGAGGAACAGCAAACAATCCCAGTCCCGCAGTGGACTTCACGATAGAAGAGGTTAGAAGACCTTGAAGACTGGCGCAGTGCCCCTCGGGCCGCGCCGCTTCACAGTCTTCCAACCTCTTTCCTTGTCTCTCCCTTGTTCCAACCATTAGCCCCATGACCATTCTCACCTTCACCCTCATCCTTCTCCTTGCCGCCTACAGTGCCGGCCTGCTCGGTTCCCTCACGGGTCTGGGCGGCGGCGTGGTAGTCATTCCCGTGCTCACCCTCGGTTTCGGCGTAGATTTCCACTACGCCATCGGTGCCGCCCTCGTGGCCTCCATTGCCACCTCGAGCGGGAGCGGTTCGGCCTATGTGAAGGAAGGCATCACGAACATCCGCCTCGGCATGTTTCTCGAAATAGCCACCACCCTCGGCGCCGTGTGCGGTGCGGCCGTAGCCATCTATCTCAACAACAATGTCATCGCCGTCATCTACGGCGCAGTGCTCCTCCTCACCGCTGCCATGCAGCAGCGGCGCAAGAGCGACCACGAAGGCGTGCAGGGCAGCGAGGCAGCGCGCCGCCTGAAGCTCTTCGGCACCTGGCCCCAGCGCGACGGCACGGTCAAGGCCTACGAGCTGCGCAACGTGGGCGGCGGCTTCGGCGTGATGTACGTGGCCGGCGTGTTGAGCGGCATTCTCGGCATCGGTTCGGGCGTACTGAAGGTGCTTGCCATGGACTCCATGATGAAAGTGCCCTTCAAGGTCAGCACCACCACGTCCAACTTCATGATGGGCGTCACCGCCTGCGCCTCCGCCGTGGTCTACGTGCAGCGCGGCGTGATTGTCCCCGAAATCGCCTTTCCCGTGATGATTGGCGTGTTGCTCGGGGCCCTTACGGGAGCCCGCCTGCTCAAGACCATGAACGTCCGCGTCCTGCGCCAGATATTCTGTGTGGCCATCACCCTTGTGGCCCTCAACATGATTTGGCAGGGCTTCAGCGGGCAATACTAACCCCATAAACTCTTCAACTCCCAAACTATTCCCGACCATGCTTCCCAAACATATCGACATGCAGCTTCTTCTTTCCCGCACGCTCCGCTGGGGTGTGGGCATCAGCTGCGTAGTGGCCTTTGTGGGCGGCCTGCTCTATCTGCTCCACTGCGGCAACGAGCCCTTCTGCCTGGCCGACTACCGCCAGTTCAGCTACGCCACAGCGGCCGACCCCTCCTACACCTCCCTTTCCGCCATCCTCGGCGGCTTTCTGGACTTCACCCCCGTGGGATGGATACAGACCGGCGTGTTGCTCCTCATCCTCACCCCCATCTTGCGTGTCGTCCTCTCCTTCTTCAGTTTTGTCGAGGAGCGCGACTGGCTCTATGCCGCCATCACCGCCGTTGTGCTGGCCGTAATCATCTCCAATTCCCTCAGCCTTTAGCCGGGGGG
>CALZMA010000241.1 GCA_945788445.1 uncultured Bacteroidales bacterium
TCGGGGTCGAGGCTGAGGTTGAACTGGTCCTTCCAGCGGAATTCGTAGCGGGCCTTCGAGAGCGCGTTGTCGCGGACCTGTGCGCCGGGGTGTCCCTTGGCGAGGTCGGCGGCGTGGGCGGCAATCTTGTAGGTCACGACGCCGGTGCGCACGTCGTCGCGGTCAGGCAGGGCGAGGTGTTCCTTCGGCGTCACGTAGCAGAGCATGGCCGTGCCGAGGGCACCGATGATGGAGGCACCGATGGCCGACGTGATGTGGTCGTAGCCCGGCGCAATGTCCGTGACGAGCGGGCCGAGGGTGTAGAAGGGAGCCTCGTGGCACTTCTCGATCTGGCGCTGCATGTTCTCGGGAATCTTGTGCATGGGCACGTGGCCCGGGCCCTCGATGAAGGCCTGCACGCCCTTGGCCCAGGCACGGGTAACGAGTTCGCCCATCGTGTCGAGTTCGGCAAACTGCGCCGCATCGTTCGCATCGTAGATGGAACCCGGGCGGAGGCCGTCGCCGAGCGAGATGGCCACGTCGTATTGGGCGCAGAGGTCGCAGATGTCGTCGAAGTGTTCGTAGAGGAAGCTCTCGCGGTCGTTCTGGAGGCACCATTCGGCAATGATGCTGCCGCCGCGGCTCACCATGCCCGTCATGCGGCCCTGCGAGAGGTGGATGTTCTTGCGGCGGATGCCGCAGTGGATGGTGAAGTAGTCCACGCCCTGCTCACACTGCTCCACGAGCGTATCGCGGAAGAGTTCCCAGGTGAGGTCCTTCGCCACGCCGCGCACCTTCTCCATGGCCTGGTACATCGGCACCGTGCCTACGGGGACGGGACAGTTGCGCACAATCCATTCGCGCGTCTCGTGGATGTTGTCGCCCGTGGAGAGGTCCATCAGCGTGTCGCCGCCCCACTTGCAGCTCCAGACCGCTTTCTCCACCTCCTCCTCGATGGTGGAGGTGGTGGCGCTGTTGCCGATGTTCGTGTTGATTTTCACGAGGAAGTTGCGGCCGATAATCATCGGTTCCGCCTCGGGGTGGTTGATGTTGGCGGGGATGACGGCGCGTCCGGCGGCCACCTCGTCGCGCACGAACTCCGGCGTGATGTGCGTGTCGATGCCGAGTTCGCGGCAGTTCATGTTCTCGCGGATGGCCACGTATTCCATTTCGGGAGTCACGATGCCCTGCTTGGCCAGCGCCATCTGCGTGATTTTCGCCCCGGGCAGGGCGCGCAGCGGCAGGTGGTGGTGGGAGAATCGCAGGTGGTCGAGCGAGGCGTCGGCGAGTCGTTCGCGGCAGTAGGCCGAGGAAAATTCGGACAGCTGCTCCACGCCCCCGCGCTCCCGTATCCACGCCTCGCGGAGGCGCGGCAGACCCTTCTTCAGGTCAATCTCGGCCTTCGGGTCGGAGTAGGGGCCGCTCGTGTCGTACACCACGACGGGGGCATTCTCTGAAAAATGCTTTTTCCCCTCGGCGTCCTTCGTCACCGTCGGCGTCAGGTTGATTTGGCGCATGCCTACGCGCAGTTCGGGGTAGCGTTCGCCGTGCAGGTAGATTTTCTCGCTGCTCGGGTAGCTTATTTTCATGTTGTGGTCAGTCATGTCAGTATGTTAGAATAGAAATCTTTATCCTGTGAGAAAGGAAGGCGGGCCTTGCGGGCTACGCCTCTTCGTCGGCGCAGAGGAAGCGCTGCATCATGGCCGCGGGGTCGGCCGCGCGCACCACGGCACCGCTCACGGCCACCCCCTGTACGCCCGCCTCAATCAGCGGCATCACGTCTTCCGGCTCGATGCCCCCGATGGCGCAGACGGGAATGCGGAGGTTCTCCTCGCGCCAGCCGCGCATGATTTCCGCGTAGCCCTCGAGGCCGAGGACCGGGGCGAGGCGTTCCTTCGTGGTGGTGAAGCGGAACGGGCCGAGGCCCACGTAGTCGGCGCTCTGGCGGCGCAGGCGGCGGATGTCGTCGAGCGTGTTGGCCGTGCCGCCGATGAGGAAGCCCTCGCCCAGCAGGCCGCGGGCCTCGTCGACGGGCATGTCGTTCTTGCCGAGGTGAACACCGTCGGCCTCAATCTTCCGGCAAAGCTCCACGCGGTCGTCGATGACGAACGTGGCCCCCGCCTGGCGGCAGGCTTCGAGCAGCCGGCGCGCGATGGGTTCGACCTCCTCGTCGGAGGCCCCCTTCATGCGGAGCTGTATCCATTTACATCCCCCCTCCAAGGCCCGGAGGGCCGACGCTTCGTAGGAGAGGGTTTCGGAGCAATGCGTGATGAACTGAACGGGTATCATGGGAAAGGTGCGGGTTCGTATGTTGCAGTTTGTGTAAAATGAGGCCCGAAGGCTTTGTTAGGCTTGCAAAGGTAAGGCAAACGGAAGGGGAAGCAAAACGTTTGTAAAACTTTCTTTGCTTTCGGGCCCCGCGGGGCGGGCGTGCAGAGCCTGCGACAGCGTTTTCAAAGCCTGCTTTTGGATTTCCAAAGCCGCCGATTGAAAATCCAAAGCCGCCGACTGAAAATCCCAAGCCGCCGACTGGAAGGCCCGGGCCCGCGGTGGGCGCGCGGCAGGGCAAGGTCAGAACTGCCAGGCGCAGTAAATCCCCGCCGCATCCCGTCCCCAGGCCGCCGGGGCCAGGGTGAGGTTTG
>CALZMA010000242.1 GCA_945788445.1 uncultured Bacteroidales bacterium
AGCGTGGCGCCCAGTTGCTTCTCGAGGTTCGTGATAATCTTCTTCATCACGGCCTCGGTCTGCTTGTCGTTCATGGTCTTCGTGTCGTCCTGCAGCGTGAAGTTCACGGCATAGCTCTTCTTGCCGGCCTCGAGGTTCTTGCCTTCGTAGACGTCGAAGAGTTCCACGCGCTTCAGCAGCTTCTTCTCCGAAGCGTAGGCGATTTGCTCGATTTGGGCAAATTCCACCTTCTTGTCCACCAAGAGCGCGAGGTCGCGGCTCACGGGCGGATACTTGCTGATTTCCTTGAACGAAACCTGGCTCTTCTTCACCTTCTTCATGAGGAGCGTCCAGTTGATTTCGGCGTAGTAGACCTCCTGTTCGATGCCCACCTGTGCCAGGAGCGCCTTGGAGACGAGACCCAGTTCCACGAGCACCTTGCCGCTTCTGTCGGCGATGCGCAGGCTCTTGGCGAAAATGTCGTTTTCGCCCGCCTCAATCTTCATGCCGCCCAGCTCGCAGCCCACGCGGCGCAGCGTGTTGGCCACGTAAGCCTTCAGTTCGTAGACCGACGAAGCCTCCGTGGGGTGCGCCCAGGAGCCTTCCACGCGGTTACCCGTCAGCCAGAGGCCCAGGAACTGCGTTTCGGAGTAGGGCGAGAGCGTATGGTCGGCCGAGCGTTTCTCGGCGTTGTAGTAGTAGCAGTTGCCCACCTCGAAGAACTTCAGGTTGGCGTTCTTGCGGTTGGCGTTGTGCGCAATGCTTTCCAGACCGCCGAAGAGCAGCGTCTGGCGCATCACACCGAGGTCGGAACTCAGCGGGTTCATCAGGCGAACCAAAGCCTCGGGCTTGTAGGTCTGGAGCGAGGCGTAGTAAGCCTCCTTCGTCAGCGAGTTGTTCAGGATTTCGCGGAAACCTTCGCCCACGAGCTGTTCGGCCACGAGGTTCTCGAGCTTGTTCGAACGGTCCACGTCGCCCTTGATGGTCAGGCTCGACTTCACGGCCGTAGGAATTTCCACGTTGTTGTAGCCGTAGATGCGGAGAATGTCCTCTACCACGTCGCAGGGGCGCTGCACATCCACGCGGTAGCCGGGCACGCTCAGCTTCAGTCCCGTGGCGCATTCGTCCACGATGCGCATTTCGAGTGAAGAGACGATTTCCTTCACAGTCTCAGCGGGAATGTCCTTGCCAATGAGACTGTTGATATAAGCATATTCCACCTCCACTTCAAACTCCTTCTGGAGCGAAGGCGAAGCCACGTCCTTGACCTCCATGGCGATTTCGCCGCCCGCCAGTTCCTTCACGAGAAGCGCAGCCACCTTCAGGGCGTAAATCTGTCCGTCGGGGTCGATGCCGCGTTCGAAGCGGAACGAAGCGTCGGTGCTCAGACCGTGGCGGCGCGCACTCTTTCGGATCCACGTGGGGTTGAAATAGGCACTTTCCAGGAGCACGTCCTTTGTGGTCTCGTACGTACCCGAACCCTTGCCGCCGAACACGCCGGCGATGCACATCGGTTCGGCCGCGTTGCAGATGGCGAGGTCGCGGTCGGAGAGCTTGTGCTCCTCGCCGTCGAGCGTCACGAACGGCGTGCCTTCGGGCAGGGTCTTCACCACCACCTTGCCGCCTTCGACCATGTCGGCGTCGAAGCAGTGGAGCGGCTGGCCGTATGCCATCATCACGTAGTTCGTCACGTCTACTATATTATTAATGGAGCGCAGGCCGATGGTCTCGAGCTTTTCGCGCAGCCAGGCGGGACTTTCCTTCACTTCGCAGCCCTTCACCGTCACGGCGCAGTAGCGCGGACAGGCTTCGGCGTTCTCGACCACCACGTCGATGTCCAGGTCGTGGTTGTCCACGGCAAACGAGCTGACATCCATGCGGTGGAGCGCCGTGGGCTTGCCCTGGCGCACGAGGTAGGCGTAGAGGTCGCGGGCCACGCCGTAGTGGGAGCAGGCATCAGCGCGGTTGGGCGTGATGTCCACTTCGATTACGTAGTCGCTCTCCAAACCATAGTAGGCCGAAGCCTTCATGCCCACTTCGGTGGTTTCGGGCAGCACGATGATGCCGTCGTGGCTCTTGCCCACACCGATTTCGTCTTCGGCACAAATCATGCCCAGACTCTCCACGCCGCGGAGCTTCGAACGCTTGATGGTAAACACCTCGTCGCCTTCGCCATAGAGCTTCGTGCCCAGGGTGGCCACGATGACCTTCTGGCCGGCAGCCACGTTCGGTGCGCCGCAAACAATCTGCACGGGCGCTTCCTGACCGAGGTCTACGGTGCAAACGTGCATGTGGTCGCTGTTGGGGTGGGGGAGACAGGTCAGCACGTGGCCTACCACGAGGCCTTCGAGCCCGCCCTTGATGGCCTGGACCTCTTCCACACTGCCCACTTCGAGGCCGATGCTCGTGAGCGCTTCGGCTACCTCCTGCGGGTTGAGGTCGAAGTCCACATATTCTTTAAGCCATTTATATGAAATATTCATTTGAGTAGAATTGTGATGGTTTTCTATAGAACTCTGGCTGCGCCCGGCCATTGGAGCAAGCTCCATGGCACTCACTGGCACAACTATTTTGTTTGTTTTGCAGGAGCATGTGCGCTCCACACAGCGGCCGCAAAATTAGCGTATTTTTTAGAAAC
>CALZMA010000243.1 GCA_945788445.1 uncultured Bacteroidales bacterium
ATTAGCGCAGGACTCTTTTTTCTTGCCGTGTCTTTTTTAGACACGGCTTTTTTGGTCTTTTTCCGCCCTTTTCTCCCCCCCCCCGCACGCTCCGCTGTGGCGCAGGGTGCCATTTTTACCAAATCTTCATGCCCGGGAGTTTGCAGACTGTAGTTTTAATGTCTAATTTTGCACGCATTCAAGTACAATCCATTTAATCAACCCTATTATTCAATTCTAAGTGCATTAGCATGAAAAAGATTTTACTCTCTTTCGCTGCCTTCCTGCTCGTGGCCTTTGCCGTCTTCGCCGGCGGCAATACCGTGGTGAGCTGGACAGGCGCAGCAGACTGGACGGTGTCGACAGCAAAGGACACGCTCACGTTTGTGCAGGACCCCTACACCATCGTTCTCTCCAAGGTCGGGGGACAGACCAACCCCACCGTCAACGCTACGCAGGGCGATGCCCGCGTCTACGCCAAGGGCCAAATCAGCGTTTCGACTACGGGTGAAAACATGACTACCATTGTGTTCAACGTATCGAACAACGGCCACAAGCGTCTCGCTGAGGTCAGTGTCGACAATGGCGAAGTGGTGGTAGACAACACGAAGTGGACCGTAACCTGGACGGGCAATGCCCAGAGCGTGGTGTTCACCGTAGGCGAAAAAGCCACCTACGGTACAGAAAGCACCAAGGCCGGCCAGCTCTGTTTCGACAACGTGGAAATCTACACGGCCGGCGACGTGCCCGGCACGGGTGAAGGCGGCGGCGAAACGCCGGGCGACTCCACCGTCACCGACACACCCGCCGACACCACCGCCACCGATGAAGTCCCCGTGCTCTGGAGCGAAGACTTCAACGGCACGCAGGGCGAGTTCACCATCGAAAACAAGGTGCTCCCCGAAGGTCTGAGCTACATCTGGAAGGCCGACAGCCATGGCTACATGAAGGCCAGCGCTTACGCCAACAAAGCCAACCACGCTGCTGAGAGCTGGCTCGTTTCGCCCGAAATCGACCTCACTGCGGCTACCGACTGTGCGCTCTCCTTCGAGCAGGCCGGAAACTTCTTCGGTTCGCAAGAAAGCATGCAGGCGATGGTAAGTGTCAAGGTCAAGGCCGTAGATGCAGCTGAGTGGTCTGCACTCGAGCTCAACGAATGGCCTGCTGGTACAAATTGGACCTTCGCCACCTCCACGGCCGACCTCAAGGCTTTCGAAGGCAAGAAGATTCAGGTAGCTTTCGTTTACACTTCTACCGAAGAAACGGCTGGTACTTGGGAAGTGAAGAACGTGCAGGTGAAGGGCAATGGCGAGGTAGTCGTTCCCGAGCCCGAAATCCCCAGCTACACCTCGGTAGCCGACATGCAGGCAGCTGCCACGAGCAGCAAGGTCGATGTCACCTACGAATTCAGCGACCTCCTCGTCACGGGTGTTGGCGTGCGCGGTGGCAAGGCCAGTGTGTATGTCAACGACGGCAATTCCTTCCTCTTCTACGGTGGCACCACCACCTTCAAGAAGGGCGACCGCATCTCGGGCAAGCTCGCCGGCCAGCTCGCGCTCTACAACAATGCCGCACAGCTCACCGTCACCTCCTACGAAGGCATCACGGTAGCCAGCTCGGACAATGCCGTTGAGCCCGCCGTAGTCACCATTGCCGACCTCGGCAACGACGCCGCTTTCGCTTACCAGAACAAGTATGTACAGCTCCAGAATGTCTTCTTCGAGACCGACACGCTGAACAACTCCAACATCAACGTCCTTGACGATAGCGACAACACCATCACGCTCCGCGACAACTTCAGCGTCCTCGGCGATGTAGTCTTCGACCCCTCCAAGACCTACAACGTGAGCGGCTATGTAGCCTACTACAAGGGCGTAGCCCAGCTCTATCCCTGCGAAGCTGCCGACGTGGAGATGGTCACGAACCTGAAGAACGCCGAAACCGCCTGGGCTGCCGACACCGTAGTCGTTCTCCCCGGCGATGCACAGCAGGTGAACAACGCGCTCTCGACCCTCTCCGACGGCGAGAAGACTTTCGCCTCGAGCAATGCCTCGGTGGCTACTGTGGACGCTGAGGGCAACATCAGTCTGGTCGGCACGGGCCACACGGTAATCAGCGTGACCACCGCCGAAACGGCCACTTACCTCGAAAGCCGCGCCAGCTTCGACCTCTTCGTGATTGAAGGTACGGGCGAGGTAGACAAGGCCTTCACCGCCGCCGACGTGCAGTACTACAACGGCCGCATCAGCGAGAAGGTCTGGGTGAAGGGTGCCATCCTCGGCAGCATGAACGGCAACGCCATCTACGAGGCTGCCGATACGGCCAATGCCGTTGCCTCGAACATCGTGATCGGTACGGCCGACTGCTATGTACCCGTTCAGCTCCCCTCGAAGTCGGATGTACGCGCGGCCCTCAACCTCCTCGACAACCCCTCGCTCCAGGGTGCCAATGTCTGGGTGTACGGCAACATCACTTCCTACTTCAGCATGCCGGGCGTGAAGAACACCTCGGACTGGAGCCTCGACGGCACCACGGGCCTTATCATGGTTGAACAGCCTGCAACGGGCGAAAAGACCATCTACAGCCTCGACGGCCGCCGCCTCACGAAGCTCCAGAAGGGCATCAACATCGT
>CALZMA010000244.1 GCA_945788445.1 uncultured Bacteroidales bacterium
CCTGGGCGGCATCAGTCCCTACCACTCCATGGCCCTGATGGAGCAGAACGGCGTAGTGCCCCTGTTCGGGTCGCCCACCACCACCATGGCCTATCTCCGCAACGCCAACCCCGACCTGAAGTGGGAAACCCGCAGCACGGCCAACGTGGGTGTGGACCTCGGCTTCTGGGACAACCGCCTGATGCTCACCGCCGAGTATTACCATTCCAAGACCTCCGACATGCTCTACCTCTACGACGTGCCCGTGCCCCCCTTCACCTACGACAAGCTGCTCGCCAACTTCGGCAGCATGAGCAACCGCGGCCTTGAGCTCGGCCTCAGCCTGGCCCCCTTGCGCACGAAGGACATGGGCCTCCACGTCAATGTGAACGTCTCGTGGCAGAAGAACAGGCTGGAGCGCCTCGGCGGCTCCTACCACGGCTATGCGCTCAGCGGTCCCGGGGCTGTGCCCATTGCGCAGCTCAACGGGGCGGGCTTCCACGGCGGCAACAACAACATCGTCTACCAGATAGAAGGCCAACCGCTCGGCGTGTTCTACCTTCCCCACTGCACGGGACTCGAAAGGCAGCCCGACGGCACCTACCGCTATGCCATCGAGGACCTCAACGGCGACGGGACGGGCGATGCCGACGACCGCTACATAGCGGGACAGGCCACGCCCAAGATGACCCTGGGCTCGAACATCTCCTTCCGCTACAAGCACATCGACATCTCGCTCCAGGTGAACGGTGCCTTCGGCCACAAGATTTTCAACGGCACTTCGCTCGCCTACATGAACATGTCGTCCTTCCCCGACTACAACGTGATGAAGGGCGCGCCCGAGCGGAACATCTGCGACCAGACCGTCACGGACTATTGGCTCGAAAAGGGCGACTACCTCCACTTCGACTACCTCACCCTCGGCTGGAACGTGCCGCTCCGCTCGAAGCTCATCCGTTCGCTCCGCCTCTCGTGCAGCGTGAACAACCTTGCCACCATCACCTCCTACAGCGGCCTCACGCCCCGGGTGAACAGCTACGTCGTGGACGGCACGCTCGGCCTCGACGACAAGCGTTCGTACCCCGTCTACCGCTCCTATTCCGTCGCAGTCAGCGTACAATTCTAATTACCCAACTGATCAAGTCATGAAAATAAAGCACTTAGCCATACTGCTCCTCGCCGCGCTGACCACCGCGTCGTGTCTGGACGAAGACCCCAAGTCGCAACTCACCGAGGAGCAGGCTTTCGAAAACGCCACCGCGCTCTACAAGAATACCGTGGCCACCCTCTACAACTACATCGGCGGCAGCAGCGACAGCCAGGGCCTGCAGGGCACCTACCGCGGTGTCTACGACTTCAACACCTTCACCACCGACGAGGCCATCATCCCCACGCGCGGCGGCGACTGGTTTGACGGCGGCTTCTGGCAGGACCTCTATCTCCACAAGTGGCGCACCTACGACGAGGCCCTCTACGCTACCTGGCTCTACCTCTACAAGGCAGTCGGGCAGTGCAACTTCTCCCTCGAAAAGCTCGATGCGTACGGCCCCTCCCTGCTTTCGGACCACGAACTGCAGGCGAGCAAGGCCGAGGTGAGGGCCCTGCGCGCCATGTTCTACTACTACCTCATGGACATGTTCGGCCGTGTACCGCTCAGCCTCTCTTCCGACCTGAAGGCCCTCACGCAGCCCGAGCGCAGCGTCACCTACCGCTTTATCGTCGGCGAACTGCAGGCGTGCGCCCCGCTCCTCACGGCCCGCATGAGCCAGCACGAGGGCTACTACTACGGCAAATTCAACCAGGGCGCGGCCTATTTTCTCCTGGCCAAACTGGCGCTGAACGCCGAGGTCTATGCCGACGACGACTGGACCGACGGCCGCCGGCCCGACGGGAAGGACATCTTCTTCGAGGTGGACGGCCAGCGCCTCAATGCCTGGCAGACGGCCCTCGCCTACTGCCGCAAGGTGGAGGCACTGGGCTACCGCCTCGAACCCGACTACACGGCGAACTTCAGTATCACCAACGAAGTCTCTGCCGAGAACATCTTCACCATTCCCATGGACAAGACGCTCTACACCAACGTCTTCAAGAACCTCTTCCGCTCGCGCCACTACAGCCACGGCTCGGCCGTCGGCACGCTCTCTGAAAACGGTTCGTGCGCTACGGTCAGCGCGGTGCAGACCTACGGCTACGGCACGCCGGACGAGGATGCGCGCTTCCGGCTCAACTGTTTTGCCGACGAGGTCTACGTAGACGGCGCGCCCGTTGCGCTGCAGAGCGGCGAGCCCTTGGTCTACCAGCCGCTGGAAGTAAGGCTCGACCTCACGGGGTCGCCCTACGAGAAGACGGCGGGTGCCCGCATGAACAAATACGAGATTGACCGCACGGCCTACTCCGACGGACAGCTCCAGAGCAACGACATTGTGCTCTTCCGCTATGCCGACGTGGTGCTGATGGCCGCCGAGGCCAAGGTGCGCAACGGCGAGGACGGCACTGCCGAACTCCACCAGATCCGCAGCCGCGTGGGCATGCCCGACCGTCCCGCCACGCTCGCCAACCTGCTCGACGAACGCCTCATGGAACTCATGTGGGAAGGCTGGCGCCGGCAGGACCTCGTCCGCTTCGGCCGCT
>CALZMA010000245.1 GCA_945788445.1 uncultured Bacteroidales bacterium
TGGACCCACTGATTAAGAGTCAGTTGCTCTACCAACTGAGCTAAGAGTGCGTGGTTCACTTTGCGTGAATGGTAATGATGAATGAAGTACACTCTCAGGGGTTCGAACCCTGGACCCACTGATTAAGAGTCAGTTGCTCTACCAACTGAGCTAAGAGTGCATGCGCGAAAATCATTTCGCCTTCGGATGTAACTTGTACACTCTCAGGGGTTCGAACCCTGGACCCACTGATTAAGAGTCAGTTGCTCTACCAACTGAGCTAAGAGTGCAAGTGCAAACACGGGAGACAAGCCTGAGAACCGAACCCCTAAAGCATTGCTTTATATGGGAAAACAACCATGAATCATGACAGACATTGCCGTTGTTTCCGTTTTTGCGAGTGCAAAGGTATGGCTTTACCCCTCTCCTTCCAAATGTTTTGTAAAGTTTTTGCAAAAATTCTTCTCTTCCGGCGCTTTTGGGGGCGGAATTGCAATGCTTAGTTGTCCTTTTCGAGGCAGCGGCGGAGGAGATCCGAGAACTTTTGTGCGCCCGAAAGGCTCAGATGGTCGGCATCGAAGAAGTCCTGCGGGAGGAAAGCGGGATGGGCGCGGAAGTCGAGATAGCGCACCTCGGGGTGCGTGCGGAGGAAGCGGGCGAGCCGCTGCTGCATGTCGGCCTCCTGGGCGGGCGAGACGGCCGCGCGGTAGGAGGGACGCAAGGGAGTGGAGATGAGCCAGAGCGCTGCGCCGTGCGCACGGCAATACTGCGCGATGCTTTCCAGATAGGCCACGCCGCGGTCGCCGGCGGCGAAGTCTTCGTAGCGGTTTCGCAGGGCTGCCGTTGCGCCTTCGTCCCACCGGGGGCCGCGCGCCTCGGTGCGGTATTCGAGGCCCTGCCCCTGCGCGCTCCAGGTCATCTTGGGCTTTTCCCAGAGACTTTTGAGCTTTTCGCAGAAGGGGCGGAAGGCGGTCACTTCCCAGTTGTAGACGCTCAGCGGACCGTGGAGGTCGCAGTCCATGTAGAGCCGGTAGCGGTTGGCCAGGTACCATTCGCCCGTGTTTTCCAACTCTTCGTAGAGCGTGAAGTCCGAAACGGGCAGCACCACGGTGCGCAGGCGGGGAAAGGGATAGTGGCGGAGCAGGTAGGCATCGTACTTCAGCGTTTGCGAAACCTGCGCCGCGGAGAAGGCATGGGGGCTGAGGCGCTCGGGGCAGAGGCCGTAGTAGGTGTGCGAACTGCCCAGCACGAGCAGGTCCACCTCGCGGCTGTGGCGGGTGAGGTAGGCGTGCTTGTATTTCGACGGATTGGGCAGCGAGCGCACATAGACTTCTGCGGCTCCCAGCGGAAGGAGGAGCAGCAGGAGGAAGAGGGGAATGCGCCACTTCGGCGGCAGGCTGCGGGAGGTTGGGGACATGGAGGCGGAAGGTTGGTTAGAACTGGAAATAGATGAACTCCGACTGCGCCCCGCCCCAATAGGCCACGGCGAAGAGCAGCGCATAGTAGACGGCCCAGCGCACCGCGCGGTAGCGGAGCAGGCCGCGGCCGGCGAGGTCGAGACCGTGGCGGCGGTGGCGCATGACCCACTCCACGCCCACCACGAAGAGCACGGGACAGAGCGTGGACAGGCCGCCGTAGGGCGTGTGGAGGTGGAGGTCCGTAGCCATGCGGCGCAGGTGGTCGAAGGCTTCGCCCAGGGTGGCGGAACGGAAGAACACCCACCCCACGCAGACGAGCGAGAAGGTCAGCGCCACCTGCAAAAGTCCGCGGACGCGCTCTGCCCAGCCGTGCCCCGAAGGCTGCACAGGGGACTGCGGTTCGGCCGCGCGGGAGAAAATGTGGGGCAGGAAGCAGCAGGCATGGAACAAGCCCCAGGCCACGAAGGTCCAGGCCGCGCCGTGCCACAGGCCGCTGAGGGCAAACACGACGAAGGTGTTGCGCGCCTGGCACAGCCGGCTGCAGCGCGAGCCGCCCAGGGGGAAGTAGACGTACTCGCGGAACCACTGCATGAGCGAAATGTGCCAGCGCCGCCAGAAGTCGGGCACGGAGCGGGCGAAATAGGGCGTGGCGAAGTTGCGCGAGAGGCGGATGCCGAAGAGGCGGGCCGTGCCCACGGCGATGTCGGAATAGCCCGAGAAGTCGCCGTAGATTTGCAGGGCAAAGAGCACCGTGGCCATGGCGAGGTCGGTGCCGTCGCTGGCGGGGTTGCCGTAGACGGCCTGCACCACGGGGGCCACGCGGTCGGCGAGGAGCATTTTCTTCACGAAGCCCCAGAGCATCTGGCGGAGGCCGTCCACGCAGCCGGCGTAGTCCACGTGGCGCGGCCGCTGCATTTGGGGCAGGAGGTGCGAGGCTTTCTCGATGGGTCCGGCCACGAGCTGCGGGAAGAAGCTGACGAAGGCCGCAAAGGCCACGGCATCGCGGCAGGGCGGGAGCTTGCGGCGGTAGACATCGGCCACGTAGCTCAATATCTGGAAGGTGTAGAAACTGATGCCGACGGGCAGGACGAGGCGGAGCGTGGGGAAGTCGGCGGCGAGGCCGAGGTTGCCGAGCAGGGCCGCGAGATTTTCGGCGAAGAAGCCGTAGTACTTGAACAGGCCGAGCACGCCGAGACAGACCGCGGCCGTG
>CALZMA010000246.1 GCA_945788445.1 uncultured Bacteroidales bacterium
TTGGTAGAAGGCGGTTATCGCGTAGTCGGCGTTGTCACCATGCCCGACAAGCCCGTGGGGCGCCACCAGTCCGAACTCCAGGCCTCGCCCGTCAAGCAGTACGCCTTGAGCCAGGGCCTGCCCGTGCTTCAGCCCGAGAAGCTGAAGGCCCCCGAATTTCTCGACGAGCTCCGTGCCCTCGAGGCCGACCTCCAGATTGTCGTGGCTTTCCGAATGCTCCCCGAAGCCGTGTGGGCCATGCCCCGCCTCGGCACCTTCAACCTCCACGCCGCCCTCCTGCCGCAATACCGCGGCGCAGCGCCCATCAACTGGGCCATCATCAACGGCGACACCGAGACCGGCGTCACCACCTTCTTCCTCGACCACGACATCGACACGGGCCGCGTCATCAAGCGACAGGCCGTGCCCATCCTCGACACCGACAACGCCGAGGACGTACACGACAAGCTCATGCTCCTCGGCACCGACCTGGTGGCTGAGACGGTCGACGACATCCTTGCCGAACGCGTCACGCCCATTCCGCAGTCCGAACTGGCCACCGACGAGCCGCTCCGTCCCGCACCGAAGATTTTCAAGGAAACCTGCCACATCGACTGGTCGCGCGGCCTGAAGCCTACCTACGACTTCATCCGCGGCCTTTCGCCCTATCCCGCCGCCTGGACCGAACTCGTGGCCGACGGCAAGCGCACCGTGCTGAAAATCTATGGCGCACGCAAGGAGGAGGCCGAACACACGCTGCCCACGGGCACCGTAGAGACCGACGGCAAGACCTACCTCAAGGTAGCCCTGCCCGGCGGCTATCTCCACCTCCTCACGCTCCAGCTCGCCGGCAAGCGGCGCATGGACGTGGCCCCCTTCCTCGGCGGCCTCCGCGCCGGCTCGCTTCGGGTCGAATAGCAAGCAGCCTCCCCGCCCCCGATGCCCCGTTTCGGGGAGTCCGCTGCGCGATTGCTATACGCAGTTTAAACGGAAATAAATCATTCAATCCTTCAGCCTCATTGCGAAATCCACTGGAAATCAGCGCAAAGGGGGCTGAAGGATTTGTCATGCCAATCCTTCAGCAGGGTTCAGCCGCACCACGGCGTAGCGGTTGCCGTCCACCCGGTGCTGCCGCTTCATGCCCAGGAGACACAGCATCCGCCCCAGTCGGTTCATCGAAATGCCCTGCATCGTCAGCGGCGAACAAGCCTTGACGGCCTCAAAGATTTCGCTCGCCGTGAGCCATTCCGTAGCCTCGGCGTTCTCGTCGGGCGCGGGCGCAAAGAGGCGAGCGACGGCGTCCTGCAGCGGCGACTCGCGGTAGAAGAAGCGGTTGTGGCGTTCAATCTGCGCCTCCTCCTCTTTCGAGAAAACCACCGGTTCGCCCGCCGCGATTTCCGCCACCACCTGTGCATAGAGCTGGTCGTGCGGCACACCGATGGCACCGATGTACTGCTTCACCAACAGGCAGTAGAAACGGCGCGAGCCCGTGGGGTCGGTCAGCAGTTCGGAAAAGTTGCTCGTGCCGATAAACGAGGCCGTGCGCGGCTGGATAAACGAACTGCGGGCGTGGGGCCGCCGCATCGTCACTTCGGTGAGCTGCATGAGGTTCTTCAGCGTACCCATCTGGCGTTCGCTGTAGCGGTCGAACTCGTCCATATTGATGAGCGCCATGGTGCCGAGCCGCTTCTCGGCGTGGCTTTCGGCGTTGATGTCGAACTTGTCGATGTAGAAGCGGCGCAGCACGGGTGGGAGCAGGCTGCGGCAGAAGGTGCTTTTGCCCAGACCCTGCCGTTCGCTCACGAGCAGCGGGGCCAGCTGGTTCTGGAACACGCAGCGCTCGCCGCTGCCGCCCGTCCAGCCGCTCACCATGGCACGCAACCAGCGGCGGAACACCCACTCCCACTGCGCGTCTGTGCTCACCTGCCGCGCCACTTCGCCCACATAGTCGTGCCCGTCCCAGGCGGGGAGGTGTTCCAGGTAGTGGCGCAGCGGGTGGTAGGCCGGCACGTCGGCGGAGAATAGGTAGCAGTCCACCCAGCTGCGGTAGCACTGCGGCAACTGGTTCTGCACCTCCATCACGAGCGAATTGTGGAGCCGTTCGGTGAGCGGCACGAAATCGGCCGCGGGTTCCGCAGCCGGGCGGAGTTCGATGTTATTGTCGAGTTCGTTGTACCGCAGGTCCCAGCGCTGCTCCACCACCTCCTTGATGTCCTCGGGGCAGATAGCCTTCCCGCGCTTGCGCGCCCCCTGCTGCTGCGAAGCGCGCGATTTCAGGCGCGCCACAGCCTTCTGGAAAACCTGCCGCGCCATTTCAAAAAACTGTTTGAGGGAGAGGAGCACATTCTGCGCCCGGAGGCGGCTCCACAAGCGACCGACAACGGTCTGCCACAACTGAAAAAGCTTTTGTTTCATAGTAGTGGAAAAATGGAAAATGTTTAGTAATAAAAGATAGAAAGCAAATGGCCCACCACAGCCGGACCGTCCGAAAACGCACCCCGGCAGCACTGCACATGGTAAATGTTTCATGCCTACGTGAACCATCGCAAAATTACAAAATTCCCTCCACTTCTCCAAACCTTCCAGCCCCAAATTCCGCCCCTCTTCCTTGTCCTTCCCCAC
>CALZMA010000247.1 GCA_945788445.1 uncultured Bacteroidales bacterium
TTGGTGAAACACTCCGCAGGCATTGGGCGGCATGGACAGTAAGTATTTCATGATGTTGAGGCGTTGTTTGATTGTGCGGCAAAGATAGTGCAAGGCGAGTGGAGTGCAAAAGAAAAGCCGCAAGGATTTGCTTTTGGAATTTGGGAAGTTGTATGGCCCTGCGCTTCGATTATACCCCAAAATAGGTATTTCCCACCTCCCGTCTGCCCCCTAATTTTGCAGCCGTGAACAAGCAGATAATTATTCCCCCGAAAAGGCAGCGCGTGCAGCGCCTTTGCCTCCGCCTACTCCTATTATATATAGGTGTGGGCTGCCTGCCCCGGACAGCCTCGGCGCAGGCCGAAGATTCCCTCCGCTACGCTTGCGGCGTAGACTATGTGACCGAAGGACAGTTTAACCTCCGCAACGGACAGGCCGCATGGGCCAACCGCCTCGACCTTGAACTCGGCGCGAAGCTCTGGCGCAATGCCCGCGCAGACCTTGGCCTCATGGCCACTTGGCGGCAGGGCGACGACGTGGCAAGCGTGTGTCAGGACTTCTCCAATATCAATGCCCCGGGCAAGGCCCTGCGCCTGACGCAAGCCGGGCTGACCCAGACGTTCGGCAGCGCCTGGAGTCTGTTTGCCGGCTTGGGCCAGGTGGACCGCGCCTACTTCGACACCCCCATGGCCTCCCTCTTCACCGGCGCCTCCTACGGTTGCCTGCCCACCCTCGCCGACAATTTCCACATCAACGTTTATCCCCTTTCCGCCCTGGGCCTCCAGCTCAACTACAGCCCCGTCGAAAACCTCACGCTCCGCGCCAGCCTCTGGAACGGCAACGCCGGCGACACCCCCTCCACGCAGTTCCGCTTCCGTCCCAAGGCCGACGGCATCATTCACGTGGGCAGCCTCACCTGGGAGCAGTCCGCACGCGACGACGAGCCCCTCACGCCTCTCTGGCAGGTGGGGTGGAACGTGGGTAACCACTACCGCCCCGCCACGGGCGGACGCCACACGCAGGCCGGCTTCTGGCTCACGGCCGAACAGCCCGTTTGCCGCCTCGGACGGGCACACCTGCACCTCGGAGGCACCTTCTCCCACGAATTCAGCGACCCCGAAGTGGCCAAGACCTACTGGAACCTCATAGCCGCCTGCCACGGCGTGGGCACTCCCGAGGGTACGCTGGCCGTGGTGGTGGAGCGCGCCTTTTACCACGACGCACACGAGACCGACGTGGAGCTCACGTGGAGCCAGCCCCTCACTTCGTGGCTCACCCTCCAGCCCGCGGTCCATTTTCTCCGCACCAGCGGCCGAAGCCAGACCGTGGGGCAAATACGCCTCAGTTGTTCTTTCTGATTTCATGCACTGCCGTCTCGCTCCCGTGCGAGGCGGCTTTTTCCATATCAGCCCGCCAGTCACGAAAAACCGTGTTTTTTCGATGAAACGTGTTAATAAATGCTTCAGATTAAACCTTTCTTGCTTCAAAACGTCAATTAAACAAAGAAAACTTGGCGCGCTGGGCGAGAATGCCTAACTTGCGCCGCAAAACAAGTACAAACTCAAAATTCTATCGAACAATGAAAAGTTTGAATGTCATCTTGGGCCTTGCCGTGGCCATGGTCTTCACGGGCTGTGTCAGCAAGAAGCAGCTGGCGGCCGTGCAGGCAGAGTACGACAACCTGAAGACGGAGCACGCCAAGCTCCAGAGCGACTACAACGACGCCAAGGTGCGCATCGCCGAGTACACCAGCGACTCCAAGAGCCTCGCCGCACGCCTCGCCGAGGAACAGCAGCGCAACAAGGAGCTGAAGGAAGCCTACGCACAGCTCCAGCGTTCGTACCAGAACAACGTTTCGGAAGGCAACGTGAACATTTCGAAACTCGTGGACGAGATCAACGCCTCGAACAAGTTCATCAAGCAGCTCGTGGAAGCCAAGTCGAAGAGCGACTCCCTCAACCAGGCGCTCACCAACAAGCTCACCCGCTCGCTGACCCGCGAGGAAATGAACGACGTGGACGTGCAGGTGCTCAAGGGCGTGGTCTACATCTCCCTGGCCGACAACATGCTCTACAAGAGCGGCAGCTACGAGATTGGCGAGCGCGCCGGCGAAACCCTCGCCAAGATTGCGAAAATCATCATGGACTACAAGGACTACGACGTGCTCGTGGAGGGCAACACCGACAATGTGCCCATTTCGCAGAAGAACATCCGCAACAACTGGGACCTCTCGGCCCTCCGCGCCTCCTCGGTGGTGCAGGCCCTGCAGAACCAGTACGGCGTAGACCCCAAGCGCCTGACGGCTGCCGGCCGCGGCGAGTATAACCCCGTTGCCTCCAACAATTCCGCAGCGGGCAAGCAGCGCAACCGCCGCACCCAAATCATCATCACCCCGAAGCTCGACCAGTTTATGGACCTCATCGACGAGGCTCCCGACCAGCAATAAGCCCTTCGGCCTGTCCCGCCGCGCCTGGCGGGGGCAGGACCGTGCGGACACAAAGAAGCCTGAACGAGACACGCGTCTTGTCCAGGCTTTTTTTCATGGGGTTCAGAAATCGAAGAGGTGGCTTTCGAGCGTCCGCAGGTCGATGGTCCAGAGCCGT
>CALZMA010000248.1 GCA_945788445.1 uncultured Bacteroidales bacterium
GGCCGGGGCCTTGTGCCCGGCGCTCCTCTCGGCCAGCGGCCGTGCCGGTGGGGGGAGGCCCGTCAGAGGAAGTATCCCTGGTAGACGATGCCCAGGGAGACCGACGGCTCGT
The DNA here is from genome assembly GCA_945788445.1 of uncultured Bacteroidales bacterium. Taxonomy (GTDB): domain Bacteria; phylum Bacteroidota; class Bacteroidia; order Bacteroidales; family Bacteroidaceae; genus Alloprevotella. The sequence continues at coordinate 113 of CALZMA010000248.1, forward strand.
TGTTAAGCGCGCCGCGGAGCCACGTGTGGGCGTACTGGGCCTTCACGGCAATCTGCGGCAGGGGGTAGTAGTTGAGTCCGGCGGTGAGGGTGCGGCGGAGGGTCTGGGCGTAGTCCTGCATGCCCGTGGCGGGGATGTAGCTGTCGCTCTGGTCGTAGCGGGCGAAGACGTAGAGCTGCTCGCGGCCGTCGTGGCGGGGGAAGGCGGAGAAGAGGTCGTAGCCGGCCTCGAGGCCCAGGGCGTAGGCGGCTTCGCCCACGAAGCTCTTGTCGGTAGGGGCGTTGTTCGACACGAGGTTTTTCTTCACCTGGCTGATGGCGGCGGCGTCGGAGAGGTGGCCGTAGTCGGCCGAGCCGCTCATGCGCCACGGTCCGGAGCGGAAGGTGAAGTCGAGGGCGGCAATGGCCACCGTGCCGCGGAGGTGGGAGTATTTCTTGGGGTTGCCGAGTTCGTCGGTGCCCGAGAGATCGTTGGGACTGGAGTTGTGCATCGACTCGCCGAAGTAGCCGCTGAGGCCCAGGCGGAGGCTGGGGGACGGACGGTAGTCCACACGGGCGGCAAAGCCGAGGCGGTTGGCCACGCTGTACTCAAAGGGCGACTGGGAACCGCCCTGTACCCAGTTGTCGCGCGAGAAGTTGAGGGCGTTGAGGCCCGCCACGGCCATGGCCTCGTAGCGGAAGCGGCCGGCGGTGCCCCAGAGGCTGACGCCCGTGGAGTGCCAGGTGCAGGGGAGCACGCGGCTCTCGCCCTCGGGACGGTACACGCCGAAGTAGTTGAGCGGCTCGTGGCGGGCGTTGGTGAGGCCGACGGGGACAATGATGTGTCCGGCCCGCACATGGAACGCGGGGGCGAACCGCTTTTCAAGCCAAAACTGTTCGATGGCCACCTCGCCCCCTTGCTCGCGTTCCTGTTCCCACTCGCCGCCCTCTTCGTACTCCTGCTCGTAGGAGCCGCCGGTGCCGCCGTGCTCAAACTCTATCTCGGTGTTGAACTTCCAGCCGCGGCCGAAGTCGTAGCTGAGGTTGAGCACGGCATGGGGCAGGTCGACGCGGGCGTGGGAAGGGTCGGAGGCGTAGCGCGCGGGATTCTGGTAGCGGTAGATGTTGTCGCTGAAGAAGTTGCGCGTGTAGACCATTTCGCCGTAGCCGCCCACGCGCAGGCGGGGCAGGCTGTCGGGCACGGCGGCGGCGCAGGCGGCGGCATGGGAGGGGAGGGACAGCGCCAGGCCGCAGAGCACGCCGGGAAGGTGGGGAAAGAGGGTGATGTGTTTCATTTTTCAAAATTTGGTTTCCGAGTGCAAAGGTACGGGGAGGGCCGGGGCGGGGGGATAGCCCCGGCCGGGCATTTGGGCTTGGCGGAGGGTGAGCGGCAAGGGCCCGCCCCTTACCCTCGGCAGACAAAAAATACCCACTAATGGGGACACCGCGGTTCGGCGGTTTTGCACTACCTTTGCGGGCGCTATGCAGTACAAATCTTACAAGAAATCAGACGCCATGTGCGACGTGATCTGCGACGAGCCCTCGCTGCTGCAGACGATGTCGCGCTTCGGCATCCCCCTCGGCGTGGGCGACCAGACGGTGGAGGAGGTGTGCCGCGCCCACGGGGTGGACACGCCTACCTTCCTGGCCGTGGCGAACTTCGTGAAGCGCGGGGCGAAGGGGGCGGCGCTCAGCCTCGACACGGTGTCGGTGGGGTGCCTCACGGACTACCTGCGCCGCGCCCACTCCTTCTTCCTGGACTTCCAGCTGCCCGCCATCCGCCGCAAGCTGCTGGAGGCGCTCGACTGCTCGGAAACGGGGGAGGTGGCCTACCTCATCCTGAAATTCTACGACGACTACATGGGCGAGGTGCGCAAACACATGACGCACGAGAACCGCAAGGTGTTTGCCTACGTGGAGGAACTGCTCGGCGGCCGGCGGCCGGCGGACTACTCCATCGCGCAGTTTGCCCGCTCACACGCGAGCATCGACGTGAAGCTGCAGGAACTGAAGAACATCATCATCCGCTACTACGCGCCGACGGGGAAGGCGGAACTGCTGGGCTCGGCGCTCTTCGACATCTTCTCGTGCGAAAACGACCTGAGGCTGCACTGCAGCGTGGAGGACAACCTCTTCGTGCCGGCCGTGGCTATCCTGGAGGAACAGGTGGCGGCCGAGACGGCGGCACTGCCGGCCAACGGCGAGGCGGAGGAGGCCAAGGCCGACGGGGTGCTCTCGGAAAGGGAAAGGGAAATCGTGCACTGGGTGGTGTGCGGGCTCTCGAACAAGGAAATCGCGGCACGACTCTTCATCTCGCTCAACACGGTGCTGACGCACCGCAAAAACATTGCCCGCAAACTGGGCATCCACTCGGTGGCGGGTCTGACCATCTATGCCATCGTGAACAAGGTGGTGGACGTGAAGGACATTGAACAGGGGGGCGGAGAGGCCCGCAGAAGCGGGGCGGGTAACGGTAAATGACTTGTGGCAT
>CALZMA010000249.1 GCA_945788445.1 uncultured Bacteroidales bacterium
CCGCTATATATACGCAAAATCAACCCTCGAAAAATGTTTCAACCCTTCAGCCGCTCACTTTTCCCTCTGAGTATCAGCGAAAAAAGGCTGAAGGGTTTGATTTTCCAACCTTTCAAACCCTTCAGCACTGAAAAAGGCAGAGTAGTTCAACCGCCCAAGCGCGCTCCTCGGTGCCGCGGCTGAACCTCGCTGAAGGGTTTAAAAATCAAACCCTTCAGCCCCTTTTCCTATGAGTATCAGAACAGAATGATTGGCCGCTGAAGGGTTGAAACATTTTTCGAGGGATAGAAATCACGTATATATAGGAGCTATTGGGGGCTCAAAAGCGGAAGACACTGCCCCAAAGCCTGGGATTGAAAATCCAGTCGCAGCGATTGAAAATTCAGTTCCTGGGATTGAAAACACAAATCGGCGAGTTGGAGGCGCACGCCGCCTTTCGCCAGACACAAAAAAGGATTCGAGCTGCACATTGGCAAAGCTCGAATCCGCCGTTCATTCATCCCTCTATCGTTCTGTAAGGAAAATATATGCGCCGCTCGCAATGGTCAATCGAGGGCTGCATTCGCACCTAAAATTTGCAAAACTAATTTTCTAAATTCACTAAATTCAAACTCCTTTGTAGGTAAAGACACGCATTTCGCCTGTTTCTATCACCTCAAACAAAACTTTTTTCACTCAACACGCAACGACTTACCCTCCCCCGCCCCTTTGCCACACCATAAAAAAGCACTACTTTTGCATAAAGTTAGGCTGCACCTCAGCAATGCAAAGGAAAATCCTTCAGCTTTTCCTTTGCCATTGCATTCGGTTTGCACTACTTTTGCCTTCCCTTTAGAACCATCCGCAACCAAGCCCCCGGCGCACAGCGTCACGCAGGGCGAGGAGTTGCGGCCGAAGCATCATGACACATTCTTCCACTCCCTCCCCCACTCCCTCGCCGGCCCCGACACCGACAAGCCTCTTTGTCCGCCCCTTCTGGGTATCGCTCTTCGCCCTAACTGCCGCCGTAGCGTGGGGATGGGCCTATCCGCTCATCAAACTGGGTTTTGCCGAATTTCAAATCCAGCCCGACATGACGGGGAGCAAAATGCTCTTCGCCGGCATCCGTTTCTTCCTGGCGGGCCTCATCGTCCTCGCCTTCGCCTCCGTGCAGCGCCGTTCGTTTGCCATGCGCGGCGGCATCCGCGACGGGGGCTTCATGCTCCTTTTCGCCCTGCTCAACACCACCATCCACTACGCCGCCTTCTACATCGGCCTCTCCCACAGCGCCGGGGCACGCGCGGCCATCCTCAACTCGCTCAGCGTGTTCACGGTGGTCGTTCTGGCCTGCGTATTCTTCAAGAGCGACCGTTTCACCAAGCGCAAGGCGCTGGGTTGCGGCGTGGGCATTGCGGGCATCCTGGCCCTCAACCTCGGCGGAGCGGAAAGCGGCGCCTTCTCCTTCTGGGGCGACGGCATGATTGTTATCAACGCCCTCTGCAGCGCCTTTGCCTCGCTGCTCACGCGCAACCTCACGCGCCGCGTGGATGTCTTCGTCGGCACGGGCTACAGCCTGGCGCTCGGCGGCGCACTCCTCCTCATCCCGGCCTGGGCCATGGGCGGCACGCTGCCTGCGGTGACGCTCTGGGGCGTAGTCATCCTGCTGCTCCTCACGGGCATTTCGGCCCTGGGCTTCGTGCTCTACAACCGCCTCATCATGGTCAATCCCGTGGGCAAGGTGGCCATTTTCAATTCGCTCATTCCCGTGGTCGGGGCCATCACCTCGTGCCTCTGCCTCGGCGAACCGTTCTTTGCCAAATACATCCTGGCCACGGCCCTCGCGGCTGGTGGCATCTACCTCATCAACAAGCAGCGAACATGACTATCCTCGAAGCCATACAGGCGCGCCACAGCGTGCGCCACTACCTGCCCGCGCCGCTCACAGCCGAACAGGCGGAAACGCTCCAAGCGAAAATCGACGAAATCAACGCGAAGGCGGACCTCCACATCCAGCTTGTGCTGAACGAGCCGAAGTGCTTCAGCCGCGGCATGGCCTACGGGCAGTTCAAGGGTGTGGAAAACTACCTCGTGGTGGCGGGCCGGAAGGCACCCGACTTGGACGACCGCGTGGGCTACTACGGCGAACAGCTCGTTCTCCTCGCCTGGCAACTGGGCCTCGGCTCCTGCTGGGCCGGACTCACTTACAAGAAACAGCCGGACCGCTTCGAACTGGCCCCGGGGGAGAAGATTGCCTGCATGATTGCGCTCGGCACGGCCTCGGGCGAACCCGAACGCACGCACCGCCGCAAGACGGTGGAGCAGGTGAGCAATGCCGGCAACGAAACACCCGAATGGTTCCGCCGCGGCGTGGAAGCTGCGCTCAAAGCGCCCACGGCCGTCAACCAGCAGAGGTTCCGCTTCGACTATCTCGGCACTGATGCCTCGGGCCGCCACCTCGTGCGGGCCTCGCGCTCTTTCTCGCTCTTCGGCTACACGCAAATGGACCTCGGCATCGCCAAACTCCATTTCGAAATCGGTGCAGGCGACGCCCATTTCGTGTTTGTAGAATAGGAGGCTCAAATAGGGCAAATGAAAATCCTT
>CALZMA010000250.1 GCA_945788445.1 uncultured Bacteroidales bacterium
TGAAAATTCAATCGCAGCGATTGAAAATTCAGTCCCAGGGATTGAAATTTCAGTCCCAGGCTTTGAAAAACCGAAAGGCGGGAGTGGTGAAGGAGTAAGGGAAGGGCGGCGGGCCGTCACTCCACCGAAAGCTGCCAAACGGGCGACACGGCGCGAAATTCGGGGGCATAGACACATTCCACCTCGGTCAGAGCAGAGGTAAAACTGCCGCGGCTCACCACGAGCCAGTCCTCCGAAATCCGGTGAACACCCTTCGGGCAACGTTCCACGAAGAGTTCGCTCTGCGTGTCGTGCAACGCCACATAGGCCCACAAGTCGCCCACGCTTCGGTAGCACGAAAGGGGCTGGGCGGGTTCGAGGCAGGCGGGATGGGCCGTGGCAATGCGCACGAAGTCGTAGTCGCGCTCGGCCCGCAGGGTCAGCACGCGGCGTACCTTGTCGCCCGTGTGCAGCACCTCGCCGGACTGGAACGGTGCCCACTGGCCGTTGCGCCACACGAGCAGCGAGGCGGTCAGGCCGAAACCCTCGCCCTGCGCCTCCACGCTTTCGGCGGGCAGTCGGTAGGTGGCGGTCACCTGTCCCCAAGCCTGCCCTTCGGCACGGTGGTCCACACGCAGTTCGGTGGCCTCCGTGGCGGGCGAAGCGTCGTACACGTGCTTCACGTAGCCCAACGACTGCGGCAGTTCGTTGTCCTGCGGCGCGTTGAAGCCCACGATTTTTTTCTTCTTCAGCAGGGTGTAGGCCAGGTCGAAACCTCCGCCGAGGGTTTCGCCCTGAAGCAGAATCCAGGCGGCATCGGCTGTAGCCTGCGTCGTCGGCCACTGCTGCGTGCGCTTGGCCTGCAGGAGCCACTGGCGCATCTGGCCCACGGCTTCGGCAAAGGCGGGCTCGCGCTCCAGGGCTTCGATGGCCGCACACTGGGTGGGGATTTTGTAGGAACGCCACGACCACTCGGCGCGGGGGGCATCGAAATAGCGTCCCGTCTCCGGGCTCCACACCGTGTGGTCCACGAGGCTCTCCATCACCTGCCGGGCCTCAGCCCGCTGCCCCGCTTCGGCGAGGACAATGGCGGAGAGGGCCTTGGTGTGGAGGCTGAACTGCTTCTGCTGCGGAAGGAGTTTGCCCATGAGGTAGCGGGCATCGGCATCGGGCTTCAGGCCGCGGAGGCTGCGGAGGTAGAGATACTGCACCTGGTGCTGGCTGATGGGGGCCACGTAGCCGCGCGTGCGGGCCTCGTTTTCCTTCATGCGGCGCACCTCTACGGCCGTGGATTTCTCCAAGAAGGCGATGGCGCGGTCGAGGATTTCGGTGCAGACGCTCTTTCCGCCCTCGCGCACCTCGGCGCGGGCCAGCAGGGTGGCGATGCGGAGGGTGATGGCGGCATTTCCGGGCATGCCCTTGAACCAGCTCCACGCGCCGTCCGCCCCTTGCAGGGCGCGGAGGTGGGCCAGTGCGGTGTGGGTCTCCACGGCGGCGCGCTCGGGCTGCAACAGGTGGCGCAGGGCTTGGGTGCGCAGCCGTTGGGCCTCAGCATCGCGGAGCCAGGGGGTGAGGTCGGTGAGCCCCTGTCCCTGGAGGTGGGCCAACTTGTCGAGTTCGTCGGGCGCGGCCTCCGTCCAGGCGGCCACCTCGGGATGGGCTTTCAAAATCTGCTGCCCGAGGAGGAGGGAATAGAGGCGTTCGCCCCAGGCGGTCGCGCTCTGGGTTTCGGCCGTGCCGCCGAGTGCGGGCAGGGCGGCGAGCACGTACCAGAGGGGGCGCGAGGTGATTTCCACGGTGAGGCTGCGGCGGGTGGCTTCGGGACTGGCGAAGAGGGTGTCCACGCGCAGGACGGCCTGGCCCGGGCCTTGCAGACTGAAGGAACGGGTGGTGCTCACTTCCACCTCACTGCCGAGCACGGGGAGCAGGCGTTCTTCGCCGTCGCTGAAGTTGCGGCCGCTGACTTCCACGCGGCAAACGTAGAGGCCGGCGCTGTCGGGACTCTGCCACGGGAAGTGGAGGGTCTGGGTCTGGCCGGCGGCGAGCTGGATTTCCTTTTCAAAGACCTCAATGGGGCGCTCGGGCGCAAAGGCGCTGCTCAGCGTGAGGCGCAGGCGGGCGGGCAGGGCGAGGCTGTCGAGGTTGCTGACGGAGACGGGCAGGCCGACGCTGTCGCCGCGGCGCAGGAAGCGGGGCAGGGCGAGCTGGGCCATGAGGGTCTTGCGCACAACGACGGTGGTGTCCATGCCGCCGTAGTTCATGGCCCGGTCGTGGGCCAGTGCGGTGAAGTGCCAGCGCGTGAGGCTCTGCGGCAGGGTGAACTCGAGGAGGGTTTCGCCGTCGGGACCCGTGCGGAGGGCGGGAAGGAAGAAGGCGGTTTCCTGAAACTCCTTGCGCAGCTCCACACTGCCCGCTGCCGACGTCGTTGCGCCGTTCGCTTGCTTCGCGGCGTACTGGGGCCAGGCGGGAGCGGCGGCATCGGCAACGGCTGTGGACTCCTTTACAACTCCCGAGGTCTTCACGCTTGCCGAACGCGCCAGGAAGCGCTGCCTTTCGAAGCTGCTGCCGTAGCGGAGGTCCT
>CALZMA010000251.1 GCA_945788445.1 uncultured Bacteroidales bacterium
GAAGTCATCCTTCATCACCACGAAGGGGCCGTCCTCCTTGGCCACGCGGTTGCTCATGGCCCAGTAGTTGTAGTATTCAGCCGAAGGCACCTCGCTCCAGCCGGCCGAGTAAGCCTCCAGTTCCTCCGTGCCGAAGTCCGTCGGGTTGAGCACGGGAGCCACCAGGTCAAACACCGTCTGCTTCGTGCTTTCGAACGAAACGTGTTCGCCCTTCACGGCACGTACGGAGTAGAAGTACGTTCTGCCGCTCTCCATGCCGTCGAAGTGGTACGTGTTGCTCTGTGCGGCGAGGTCGCTCTGGAGCAGGCGTTCCTGGCCGAGCAGGTCGTCGAGGTCATAGAGGTTCACGAGGTACGAGTCAGCGCCCTCCACGGCTTCCCAGTTCGCGTCGAAGCTCGTGCCCTGGTAGTTCGTGTGCGCCTTCGTGTGCGGCATGGCCACGTAGGGGTTGATGGTGTACACCTCGATGTCGTCCAGGTACAGGCGGTAGTTGCCGGAGGGAACGAGGTTGAAGAGCGTATATTCGCCGCAGTTGTGGAAGATGAAGGTAAACTCCTGCCATTCGTCCGTGATGGTCGGGCAAGTATAGTTTTCCAGGAAGCGCCACGTCGGAGCCATGTTGAACGTCTCGGCAGCTTCCACCGCGAGGTCGCTCACCTTGCCGCCCTCGTCCGTGCGTGCCTTGAAGGTAAGCACGGCGATGCAGTCATATTTGCCCACGTTCAGCATCGGCGTGTTGATGTGGCCATAGTCGCCCTTCTTGCTCGTGTCGATGCAGATAGCGCCGCCGGCGGGGAAGGCGTTGAAGCAGCCCCAGCCCGGAGTCAGCGTGTAGTCGTCGTCCATGTTGATCCAGGGGTATTCATACTCCTCGCGGTCCAGCTTCGTGTTCCTGTCGGGGTTGCCCACTGAGCCGGTGTTCAGTTTCGAGAAGTCCTCCAGCATCACTTCCTCCTTCGTGCCATACTTCAGCAGGCCCAGCGTGTCGGCCTCTTCGGCCTCCTTCGCGGCCACGTTGCCCTTGGCGAGGCGGAAAGCGTTGAATGTTTGGGGAGTGCGTGCGTTCAGAGCCGCAGCGTCAGCCTTCTTGTTGGTCAGCTTAAACGTCTGTGCGCCCGCCGTCAGTGTAAAGGCGGTGAGAGCAGCGCAAAGTAATAGTTTTCGCATAGGAAAGGTATTTTACAGTAAATAGAAGAATATTAAGACATGAAACAGGACATGTCAGGAACCCTGGCACGCCCTGTTTCGTTAGAGTCTATTCAAGGAAGCCAATTACTTCACTTGGAGTTTCGAGGTCATCACCTTGCCTTCGGCGTCCGTAGCCTTCACTACGTAAGCGCCGCTGGTGAGGTTGAGCTTCTTGTTTGCGCCCTGGGCCACCGTCTGGCCGGCCACGTTGTAGACAGTCACGTTCTGAGCGTCGAAGCCCTTGAACTGGATGCTGCCCGTAGCGTTGTTGTAGGTAGCGCTGCTGCCGATGGTGCTCACGTTCTGGATACCCGTCGTCTTAGAAGAGATAGCCAGGTGGAGAACGGCGAGGCCCTGACGGGCGAAGCAGTTCTTCGGGAGCAGGTCAGCCGTTACGAAGTCGAACTGCTGGCTGTTGCTGCCGTAGCGGAGCGAGCGGTAGATGTCGGAGTAGCCGTCCGAAGCGTAGAGGTTGAAGATCAGGGGGAACTGGTTCTCCCAAACGCCTTCTTCCATAATCGTCACTACGAGGTTCTTCGTAGCATCGTAGGCGAACGGTTCGGCGAAGTCGAAGGTGAGGAGGTTGCCCGTGCCTTCCTTCGAAGAGAACGTGCCGTCGAATACGAGCTGCTGGTCAGTGATGGGAATCCAGGCGCCGAGGTCCACCTTCGTGCCCCATTCTTCGGCGGCGTAAGCCTCGATGTCGGTAGCGCCGATGTAGATCTTCACGGGAACGTTGGAAACGGGAGCGCCGTTGGCGTCATACTCGAGGGCGAGGCGGCTGATGCTGTGTTCCTCGTTGGCGTCGAGCTGTACGTCGAAGTCAGTCGGGTAGTAGATAGACTGAACCGTGCTGTAGCCCTTGTAGAAGTAGATGGGCATGTCCGTGCTCTGGGCAGGGCTCGTGCCGTCGTTGGCCACGTGCGAGAAGGGAACGGTGCCTTCGGGCGAAACGGTGATGGCGAGCGGAGCGGAAACGTTGTTTTCAGCGAGGGCATCGCCTTCCATTTCCACAACGGCTGCGTACTGAACTTCGCCTTCCACTTCGGGCAGGGCGCTTACAACGATTACCGTGTCAGCCTCGGGAGCGAGTGCGTCGGCTACAACCGTTTCGCCGAGGACAACCTGGTTGGCTGCGGAGTCGAGGCGAACCACCTTCACCTTGTAGTTGGCGGCGTCGAGGCGGCCTTCGTTCTTCACGGTCACCTTGTAGTCGGCGGCTGCGTTCTTGCTCGGGTTGGTCGGGCCGTTGAAGGCCTTCACGGCGAGGTCGTAGTCAACCACTTCCTTGATCGAAGCGCCTACGAGCGAAATGTTGTCGTAAACGTTGGCAGAGAGGAGGTGGAGACCGAAGTTGTATTCGCCGTCA
>CALZMA010000252.1 GCA_945788445.1 uncultured Bacteroidales bacterium
AAACCTACTTCCCCTACTTCAAGGGAGGCACCGTGAACGGACAGCCCAACGGCGCGGGACTCTACAAGAAGTTCGAAGGCAAGGCCACGGCACCCGTCATACCCTCGATCGACCTGGCACGCGTCTGGGACCGCTGGTTCGCCACCTTCCACTTCGGCATCACCGGCGGCGGCGGCAAATGCAAATTCGACAGCGGCCTGCCCTCCTTCGAGAGCCAGGTGGCCATGGTGCCCAACCTCATCAACGCCATCGCACCCGGCGCCGTCACGGGCTACGCCTTCGACACCCACATGCAGGGAAGGCAGTACTACTTCGGCGGACAGTTCGGCGTCGGCTACAAGCTCCTGCCCAACCTCAGCGTGAGCGCAGGCGGACGACTGGTCTATGCCGACTGCAACTACTACGGCTACGTGCGCAACATCAGCGTGCAGACCGCCGACGGCCGGACCATCCCCGCAGGACAGTTCTTCGAAGCCCAGAAAATGCCCCACTTCGCCGCACTCACCGCCGACCGCGACCTCAACTGCGACCAGACCGGCTGGGGCTTCACCCCCATCCTCGGCGTGGACTGGAACCTCGGACGGCTCAACCTCGCCGCCAAGTATGAGTTCAAGACCCGCCTCCGCCTCAAGAACCGCTCCGGCGTGAACACCAGCGGACTCGACGAGTACGACGACGGCAAGCGCATACCCGCCGACATCCCCGCCATCCTCACGCTCGGCGCCAAGTACGACCTGCGCCCCGACGTGCGCCTCTCCGCCGGCTTCCACTACTACTTCGACGAGCAGGCCACGCAGTACAAGTCGCGCGAGGAATACCTCGACGGCGGCGGCTGGGAAGTGCTCGCCGGCGCCGAATGGGACGTGACCCGCGCCCTCACCCTCAGCGCGGGCTGGCAGACCACCAGCTACGGCCTCGGCAAGAACTCCCGCTTCATCTCCGACATGAGCTTCGTGACCAACTCCAACAGCGTCGGCCTCGGCGCACGCCTCCAGGTGTCGCCCAAGGTGGCCGTGAACCTCGCCTACTTCAAGACGATCTACAAGCACTACGAACGCGAGATGGCCGACTACAACGACATACGCACCACCATGACAGCCATGGTCACTCCCCTCAGCCAGCAGCTCCAGGCCGGCGCAGGGCAGCTCCAGACCATCATCCAGAACCCCGCTACGCCCGAGGCTGACCGCATCGTGGCCCAGCAGCAGCTCGCCGTCGTCACGGGCGAACTCGAGGCCATCGGCAAGATCGCCGCAGGGCTCGGGGGCATGCCCACCGCAGGCAGCGACCGCTTCCACCGCACCAACGACGTCTTCGGCGTGGGCGTGGAAATCAATTTCTAATCCCCTCTCCCCCTCTCTTTTTCCTTCAGACCAAAGGTTAGGTAAAAAGGTTATAGTAGACCGGGCCGCCGCGCAACCCCACACGGGGAAGCCGGCGGCCCCGTCGTTTTTCGGCCCCCGCGTGCGCGCCGTTCGCCGGAAATGCCTAACTTCGCCGCCGAAACCCGGGCCCCCGGCCCCGAGTGCTTGTCAAACCTCGTAAAAAACAAGAAACCGATGTACCCCATCCCCCCTTCCGCCGCCGCGCCCCCGTGCGCCGCCGCTCGCACCGCCACGGCTTGCCCCCTTGTCGGCAAGCCCATTGTCCAACCCTCCCTTTCCCCCTTTCCTGAAAAAATGAAACTCGACAACACGCGAGCCCTTGTCGTCTTCAGCGGCGGCCAGGACTCCACCACCTGCCTCTTCTGGGCCAAGCGCCACTTTGCCCACGTCACGGCCCTCAGCTTCGTCTACGGCCAGACCCACGTCCACGAGGTCGACCTCGCCGAGGCCATCGCCCGCGAGGCCGGCGTGGAATTTCACCGCATGGACGCCGGCTTCATCTCCGGGCTCTCGCGCAACGCCCTCACCGACCCCTCCCTGCCCATGGACGAGGAGAAACCCGCCGGCGCACCGCCCAACACCTTCGTGCCCGGCCGCAACCTCTTCTTCCTCGCCACCGCGGCCGTCTTCGCCCGCGAGCGCGGCATCCGCCACCTCGTCACCGGCGTGTCGCAGACCGACTACTCGGGCTACCCCGACTGCCGCGACTCCTTCATCCGCTCGCTCAACGTGACGCTCAACCTCGCCATGGACGAGCAGTTCGTGGTCCACACGCCCCTCATGTGGCTCGACAAGGCCCAGACCTGGGCCCTCGCCGACGAACTCGGCGTGTTCGACCTCGTCCGCACCCGCACCCTCACCTGCTACAACGGCATTCCCGGCGACGGCTGCGGCCACTGCCCCGCCTGCCACCTCCGCCGGCAGGGCCTCGAGACGTATCTGCGGGAACGCGAGGCACGCACGGAACGCCACGAGGCACGCACGGAGCAACGCGAGGCACGCACGTAGCAACGCGAGGCACGCACGTAGCACCACGAGGCACGCACGGAGCACCACGAGGCACGCACGTAGCAACGCGAGGCGGAATAACAAGCGTTCAACGTGGAGGCCCGAAGGGCTGACCTTTAGCTCATAGCCCAGGCCGCAA
>CALZMA010000253.1 GCA_945788445.1 uncultured Bacteroidales bacterium
TCCTCGCCCTCCTCGGCTGGAACCCCGGCACCGAACAGGAAATCCTCTCCATGGAGGAACTCATCGAGCAGTTCGACCTCGCCAAATGCTCCAAGAGCGGCGCGAAGTTCGACTACGTGAAGGGACAGTGGTTCAACCGCGAGTACATCCTCCACACCCCCGACGCCGCGCTCGCCCCCGCCTTCGACAAGGTGCTCCGCGAGGCCGGCATCGAGGCCCCCATGGACCGCGTGGAGGCCGTAGTGGGCATGATGAAAATGAAGAAAATCAACTTCATCCACGAGCTCTGGCCCCTCTGCGACTTCTTCTTCATCCGTCCCTCCTACGATGCCGACGACAAGTTCACCCGCAAGAACTGGAAGGAAGGCGCCGCCGCCGAAATGCGCGAGCTCCGCGACCTCCTCGCCGGCCTCGGGGATTTCTCCGTCGAAGCCCAGAAGGCCGCGGTCGATGCCTGGGCCGCCGAAGGAGGCAAAAAGCCCTGGAACCCCTGGCGCGTGTGTCTCGTAGGCACGGGCAAGGGCCCCGACATGTACGAACTGGCCGCATTCCTCGGCAAGGACGAAACCCTTGCCCGCATGGACGCTGCCCTGCAGGCGCTCGGCTGACAGCCGGGCGTCAGCCCTTTTTGCCAAACCCTCCCTCCGCACCTTCTAAACCCCCTCTCCCGTGTACTCCCTTATCATCTATTTCATGCTCCTCGGCTGCCGCATCGCCGCACTCTTCTCCCCGAAGGTGCGCACCATGATGCGCGGGCAGGACGATGCCTGGCGAAAGCTCCGGCAGTACGGCCGCGAGGGCGGATACGTCTGGTTCCACGCCGCCTCCCTCGGCGAGTTCGAACAGGGCCGCCCACTCATGGAACGCCTCCGCCAGCTCCATCCCGAAAAGAAAATCCTGCTCACCTTCTTCTCACCCTCGGGCTACGAGGTGCGCAAGGACTATCCCGGGGCCGACCTCGTCTGCTACCTGCCCATCGACACGCCGCTCAACGCCCGCCGCTTCGTGCGCCTGGCCCGCCCCGAGGCCGCCTACTTCATCAAGTATGAGTTCTGGCGCAACTACCTCGACACCCTCCACCGCGCCGGCGTGCCCACCTACAGCGTTTCGAGCATCTTCCGCGAGGGACAGATTTTCTTCCGCTGGTACGGGCGCGGCTACGCCCAGGTGCTCCACCACCTGACCCACCTCTACGTGCAGAACGAGCACTCCCGCCAGCTCCTCAAGGGCATCGGCGTGGACCAGGTCACCGTGGTCGGCGACACGCGCTTCGACCGCGTCATCGACATCCGCAATGCGGCCAAGCCACTCCCGCTCGTGGAGCGCTTCGCGGGCTGCTGGAAAGTGGTGGTGGCGGGAAGCTCGTGGCAACCCGACGAAGACCTGCTCATACCCTACTTCAACACCCACGAGAACCTCAAGCTCGTGCTCGCCCCCCACGTGGTGAGCGAAGACCACCTGCGCCAGATCGAAGCGAAGCTCAAGCGCCCCTTCGTGCGCTACAGCATGGCCACCCCGAAGAGCGTGGCCGAGGCCGACTGCCTCATCATCGACTGCTACGGCCTGCTCTCGAGCATCTACCGCTACGCCACCGTGGCCTATGTCGGCGGAGGCTTCGGCGTGGGCATACACAACGTGCCCGAAGCCGCCGTCTACGGCGTACCGGTCCTCATCGGGCCCAACCACCAGAAGTTCCGCGAGGCCGAAGACCTCCTCCAGAACGGCGGATGCCGCGAGGTGACCAATGCCGACTCTCTCCTCCGCACCCTCAACCTTCTCCTCTCCGACAAGGAGGAACTGGCGCGCGCCGGAAAGGCGGCCGGCGACTACATCCTCCGCAATGCGGGTGCCACCCGGCAAATCATGGGCTGACCCTCCCGCCCCACCGGCCGCCCGCTCCCCCCTACTCCCACTTAACCTCCTGCCTTCCGTGAAAGTTCTCCTCGTTAACACCTCCGACCACACGGGCGGGGCCGCCATAGCCGCCCTGCGCCTGCTCCGCGCCCTGCAAGGGGCCGGCGTCGAGGCCACCCTGCTCTGCCGCGACCGCAGCCTGCCCGCCGAGCGCACCGACATCGTGCAGCTGAAGCCCACCCTCTGGCGACGGCTGAAGTTTCTCGCCGAACGGCTCGACATCTTCCTCCGCAACGGCTGCTCCCGCGAAAACCTCTTCGCCATCGACACCGCACGCTGCGGCAACGACATCACGAGCCTCCCCGAGTTCCGCGAAGCCGACGTGGTCCACCTCCACTGGACCAACCAGGCGATGCTCTCGCTCCGCGACCTCGAGCGCATCCTCCGCAGCGGCAAGCGCGTGGTCTGGACCATGCACGACATGTGGCCCTTCACGGGAGTCTGCCACCAGGCCGACCAGTGCGAACGCTGGCGAGAGGGCTGCGGCAACTGCCCCCTGCTGCGGCGGCCCAACCGCCGCGACCTCTCGGCACGGGTGTTTGCCCGCAAGGAGAAGGCTTATGCCGCAGGGCACCTCACCCTCGTGGGGTGCAGCCAGTGGCTC
>CALZMA010000254.1 GCA_945788445.1 uncultured Bacteroidales bacterium
TGGCGTGCTGTCTGCGGCTGGCCTTTACTTCAGCTTCTCCACGAAATAGTCGCTGATGGTGCGGAAGAGGTGTAGGCGGGTCTGTCCGCCGTTGATGAAGTGGTTGCGGTTCGTGTAGACCTGCTGGCGGAAGAGTTTGCCGTTCTGCACGTAGGCTTCGCTCACTTCGGTGAAGTTGCGGAAGTGTACGTTGTCGTCGGCCGTGCCGTGGATGAGGAGGAGGTCACCGCTGAGCTGCGGTGCGCGCTGTATGGGGTTGGTGGCGTAGCCGTCGGGGTTCTCCTTGGGCGTGCGCATGTAGCGTTCGGTGTAGACCGTGTCGTAGTACTTCCAGTTTGTGGGCGCTGCCACGGCCACGCCGGCGCGGAACACGCCGCGGCCCTCGCTCATCGACATGAGCGTGTTGAAGCCGCCGAAGCTCCAGCCCCAGATGCCGATGCGGTCCTTGTCGACGTAGGGCTGCCGGCCGAGCCAGAGGGCCACTTCCACCTGGTCGTGGCTTTCGATTTCGCCGAGCTTCATGTAGGTGCATTTCTCGAAGTCGGCACCGCGCGCGCCCGTGCCGCGTCCGTCCACGCAGACGTAGATGAAGCCGCGGTCGGCCATGTACGACTCAAACACCGCGCCGGGGTAGAAGCCCATGTTCCACGAGTCCTTCACCTCCTGCGAGCCCGGGCCCGAGTACTGGTACATGATGACGGGGTACTTCTTCTGCGGGTCGAAGTCGCGGGGCTTCACCATCCAGCCGTTGAGTTCCACGCCGTCGGCCGTGCGGAGCGAGAAGAGTTCCTTCCGGGCCAGCAGGGGCGTGACCTTCTGCTTCAGTTCCTCGTTGTCGAGCATGGTGGTGAGCAGCTTGCCGTCCGAGGCCTGGCGGAGCGTGGTGACGGGGGGCTGCTGCGCGGAGGAGTAGACGTTGAGGAAATACTTCAGCGAGGTGCTGAAGGTGGCCTGGTTGGTGCCCGTTTCGGTCGAGAGCTTGCGGCTGCGGCCCTTCGAGTCGATGCTGTAGACGGCCGTGCGGAGCGGGCTCTCCTCGTGGGAGGCGAAGTAGAAGCGGTCGGCCTTCGCGTCGTAGCCGTAGAAGTCCGACACGTCGAAATCGCCCTTCGTCACCTGGCGTTCGAGGGTTCCGTTGAGGTTGTACCAGTAGATGTGGCGGAAGCCCGAGCGGTCGGAGAGGTAGGCGAAGTGGTTGCCGTAGAACTTGAGGCTGCCGTATGCCTGTTCGCCGATGTAGCGTTCGTTTTCCTCGCGGACGATGAGCTTGCACTCCGTGGAGCGCGGGTTGGCCAGGTAGATGTCCATGCGGTTCTGGTGGCGGTTGAGCGTGACCACGGCCAGCTTGTCGGCCTCGGGGGTGAACTGTATGCGGGGCACGTAGCCGTCGGCGTCGAGGGGGAGCTTGAGCGTGCGTGTCACGCGGTTCTTCACGTCGTAGGTCATCACGCAGACCGTGCTGTTCTTTGCGCCGGCCACGGGGTACTTGTAGCGGAACTCGCCGGGGTACTCGTCGTTGGCCTCGAGGACCGGTGCCGCGCCCTTGTACATCTGGATGGGGTAGAGGGGCACTTCCGACTCGTCGTAGCGGACCCAGGCGAGCATCTGGGAGTCGGCGGAGAAGTCGAAGCTGCAGTTGGTGGAGAATTCCTCCTCATAGACCCAGTCGGGTATGCCGTTGAGCACGGAGCCGCGCTTGCCGTCCTTCGTCACCTGCACTTCGGCGTTGCCGAACAGGAGCTTCACGAGGAAGAGGTTGCCTTCGCGGGCAAAGGCCACGGTGGTGCCGTCGGGGGAGAAGCGGGGGGCCTGCTGGGGGCCGCCGTCGGAGAGGGGCTCGAAGCGTTTCTGCTCCACATCGTAGATGTAGTAGACGGCGGTGTAGGAGCGGCGGTAGATCATCTCGGTGCGGGTGCGCAGGAGAATGCGGCGCTCGTCGGGGGAGAGGATGTAGCCGTCGATGGCGGAGAGCTTCACGTTGCCGCGTGCCGTTTCCACGTCGAAGAGCGTGCCGAGCTCGCGTCCGTCCTTGAAGGAGCGTCGCACGATGCGCTTGGAGTCGGGCGAGAGCTGGGTGTAGCTTTCGCCGTCGAGCATGGGGTTCACGCCGTAGACGTACTGCGGGTAGTAGGCGCCCGCGGTGATGTTCTCGAGGGTGAGCCCGGAGTTCTGGGCCAGGGCTTCGCTGCCGCTGCGGGAAGCGAGCGAGAGCAGGAGGCTGGCTGCGAGGAGAAATATCTTTTTCATAACGGTTGGATAGGTTTCGGTGGTGGCGCGCGGTGCGGCGCGTGGCACGGGGGCCTGCGGCACGGCGCGGCGTGCGCCTGCAAATGTACTACTTTTCCCTTGCCGCGCACCTTTCGCCCGCCTTTTTTCTTCCCGCAGGCGCCGGGGAGGGGTGGGGGAAATGGGGGGCGTTGGTTGTGGCCCGCGACTTTCGTCCGCCGGCTTGCCGGGATGGTGTCCGTTCGGCAACAAGCGTTGAACGCAGGTTGGCTATATGCGCAATAATTGGA
>CALZMA010000255.1 GCA_945788445.1 uncultured Bacteroidales bacterium
CTATAACCTTCTGATCCGTAGTCAGATGCTCTATTCAGTTGAGCTAAGGAGCCAAGTGCAAAACGGCATTGCATGTCTTTCGAAGAGAAAGTGGAGCCGAAAGCCGGACTCGAACCGGCGACCCTTTCATTACGAATGAAATGCTCTACCAACTGAGCTATTTCGGCGGGCTTCCTGTCGTTTTGCGGGTGCAAAGGTAGGGGTTATTTGTTTACCTCCAAATTTTTCCGCCACTTTTTTTCTAAAAAAATTCCCTTTTGCCTGTTTTCGCGGCGTTTTGCGCAGTACATTTGACAATATACAACAATAAAGCAGTTCGTTTCTCCCCAAATGCACTTTCGCGCTGACGGGTCTACAACGCGCTTTCGATGGCGCAGATGCCCGCCCGCCAAGGGCAAGATAGAAGTTTTCGCGCGGGTTTGATTGGCGCGCGCGTATTTTTTCTTACTTTTGCGCTCGCTGTTGCGCGCTCGCCACGCGGCCGCTGCACCGTGCAGCACGCTGCACATACACCTATTATATATATAAAGGGGTACGGCATGCTGCGCACACGCTCTCTCGAAAACTAAAATATCAACCCCCGATTATATTCGGCATTTAACATCCTCGTCTCCATGAAATTTGTAGTCTCCAGTGCTTTGCTTGCCGCGCGCCTTGCTACGGTCGGCCGCGTGATTGTCCAAAAGAACAACATACCCATCCTCGACTGCTTCCGCTTCGACATTCGCGGAGGCAAGCTCTCCATCATGGCTTCGGACGGCGACTCCACGCTTACCTCCGAGCTGGAACTGAACGAGAGCGACGGCGAAGCGCTCTTTGCCGTGAACGCCAAAACGCTCCAGGACGCCATCAAGGAAATTCCCGAGCAGCCGCTCGAATTTTACCTCAACACGGACACGCTCGAACTGGTCGTGGACTACCAAAACGGACAGTACAAGCTGCTGGCACAGGCTGCCGACGAATACCCCACCGCTCCCGAAGGCGAAGGCACGATGGCTACCATTTCCCTCTCCACTCACTGCCTGCTGGGCTGCCTGTCCCGCGCACTGACGGCTGCGGCCAACGACGAACTGCGCCCCCAGCTCAACACGGTTTGCCTGAGCGCCCGCAAGGGCGAGCTGACCTTGGTAGGCACCAACGGCAACCAGCTGGCCATGACGCGACTGAAGATGGAAGGACAGGAAGTGGAGCACGACTTCTTGCTCGGAACGCGCCCCGCCGGCCTGCTGCGCAACATGCTGGCCAAGGAAGAGGGCGAGGCGAGTCTGGCGCTGGGCAATTCGCGCGCTTTCATCGCCACACAGAACTATTCGCTCAACTGCCGCTTGGTGGACGGCCGCTACCCGAACTTCCGCGGGGTAATCCCGCAGGGCAACCCCTACGTGGTACACCTCAACCGCGCCGCGCTGATCAGCGTGATGCGCCGCATCCTGGTGTTTGCCAATCCCGCCACTTCGGTTGCGCGCTTCCGCTTGGAGAACAACACGCTCAACCTCTCGAGCCAGGACCTGGACTACGGAAAGAGTGCAGAGGAAAGCATGCTCTGCGACTACTCGGGCACGCCCATGCGCATCGCCTTCAAGGGGGTCACGCTGCAAGACCTGGTGCAGAACCTGGAGTGCGAAAACGTGATTTTTGAAATGGCCGACCCGAGCCGCGCCGCCCTCATACTGCCCGAGAAGAACGAAGAGGGCGAAGAGGTGGTCATGCTGATGATGCCCTCGGTGTTTAACGATTAACTGCTGCGCAATGAAACTCTCCCTCTCACGCCCCATCGTTTTCTTCGACATCGAAGCCACGGGGCTGAACACGGCCACGGACCGCATTATCGAACTTTCCTACATCAAGCTCTCGCCGGGCGGCAAGGAAGAGGTGGTGACACGCCGCTTCAACCCGGGCATCCCCATTTCGAAAGAGGCTTCAGCCGTGAACGGCATCCACGACGAGGACGTGGCCCACTGCCCTACCTTCAAGGAGGCAGCGAAGGAAATCGCCCAAGCGCTGGAGGGCTGCGACCTGGCGGGCTACAACTCGAACTATTTCGACATTCCGATGCTCGTCGAGGAGTTTATCCGCGCCGGCGTGGACTTCGACGTATCGGGACGGCACTTCGTGGACGTGCAGGGCATTTTCCACAAAATGGAAAAACGCGACCTCACCGCTGCCTACCGCTTCTACTGCGACAAGGACCTGCGCGAGGCGCACTCGGCCGAAGCCGACACGCGGGCCACGCTGGAAGTGCTGGAGGCGCAGCTGGACCGCTACGCCGCCACACTGAAGAACAACGTGGCTTTCCTGGCGGAGTTTTCCCGCCACAACCGCAACGTGGACCTGGCGGGACGCATCGTGCTGAACGACCAGGGCGTGGAAACCATCAACTTCGGAAAATACCGCGGACGCCCCGTGGCCGAGGTGCTGCGCCGCGACCCCGGCTTCTTCAACTGGGTGATGCAGGCCGATTTCCCGCAAAACACGAAACAGACTTTCATGCGCCTGAAGCTCAAGGCGTTCCC
>CALZMA010000256.1 GCA_945788445.1 uncultured Bacteroidales bacterium
GTCCCGCCTTCCGGATTTTCAATCGCTGCGACTGAATTTTCAATCGCTGCGACTGCGCGGCGGCCCCCTTGTTGCGATTTGTGGCCCTTTTCCTTGGCCTGCTTTGCCTCAAATATTATATTTGCGCTCAAAACTTCTAATAATCATGAAAACGGATATCGAAATCGCACACGAGGCGAAACTCCTGCCCATCGAGGAGGTGGCGGAGAAGCTCGGCATCGCGACCGAACATATCGAACGCTACGGCAAACACATTGCCAAACTCCCCCTCCACCTCATCGACCCCAACCGACGGGGCAAGCTCGTGCTCGTCACGGCCATCACCGCCACCCGCGCGGGTATCGGCAAGACTACCGTGAGCATCGGCCTGGGACTCGGACTCAACGCCATCGGCAAGCGCGCCTGCGTGGCGCTCCGCGAACCCTCGCTCGGACCCTGCTTCGGCATGAAGGGCGGTGCCGCCGGCGGGGGCTACGCACAGGTGCTCCCCATGGAGCGCATCAACCTCCACTTCACGGGCGACTTCCACGCCATCACCTCGGCCCACAACATGATTGCCGCCCTGCTCGACAACTACCTCTACCAGCACCGCGCCGAGGGATTCGGACTGAAGGAAATCCTCTGGCGGCGCGTGCTCGACGTGAACGACCGCTCGCTCCGCTCCATCGTCACCGGACTCGGTCCGGCCACGAACGGACTGACCCAGGAGGGAGGCTTCGACATCACGCCGGCCTCCGAACTCATGGCCATCCTCTGCCTCGCGCAGGACGAGGACGACCTGCGCCGACGCGTGGAACAGATTCTCCTCGGCTACGACTACGAGGGCAAGCCCTTCACGGTGCGCGACCTCGGCGTGGCCGGAGCCATCGTGGTGCTCCTCAAGGACGCCCTCCAGCCCAACCTCGTGCAGACTACGGAAAATACGCCCGCCATCGTACACGGCGGACCCTTCGCCAACATCGCCCACGGCTGCAACTCCCTCTTCGCCACCCGCATGGCGCTCTCCCACGCCGACTACACCATCACCGAAGCCGGCTTCGGCGCTGACCTCGGCGCGGAGAAGTTCTACAACATCCTCTGCCGCAAGTCGGGCCTCGTGCCCGATGCCACCGTCATCGTGGCCACCGCGCAGGGACTGAAGATGCACGGCGGCGTGCCCCTCGACGCCATCCGCCAGCCCAACGAGGAGGGTCTCCGCCGCGGCCTCGCCAACCTCGACCGCCACGTGGAGAACCTCCGCGGCTTCGGCCAGTCGGTCGTGGTGGTGTTCAACCTCTTCGCCGACGACACGCCCGAGGAAATGGAGCTCCTCCGCCACCACTGCGAGGAGGAACTCGGCGTTCCCTTCGCCATCAACCGTTCCTATGCCCAGGGCGGCAGCGGCGCGGAGGAAATGGCGCGCGTGCTCGTGGACACGGTCGAAAACCACCCCTCCGAACCGCAGCTCCGCTTCACCTACGCCGACGACGACCCCTTGCGCGAGAAAATCGAGAAGGTGGCCCGCACCATCTACCGCGCGGGCAGCGTGAGCTTCGCCCCGGCCGCACTCCGCCGCCTCCAGAAGGCCGAGGCCGAGGGCATGGGCCGCTTCCCCGTGTGTATCGCCAAGACGCAGTTCTCCTTCTCGGCCGACGCCAAGCGCTACGGTGCCGCCGAAGGCTTCGACCTGCTCATCAAGGACATCGTGGTCAATGCCGGTGCGGAAATGGTGGTGGCCATCGCCGGCGACATTCTCCGCATGCCCGGACTGCCCAAAGACCCGCAGGCCAACCACATCGACTTCGTCGGAGGCGAAATCGTGGGCCTGAGCTAACCCCGAGAAAATCCCGTTAAGCCATGAAAATCCTTCTGAACCCTAAATATGAAAGCCTGCGCGCCTACATGACGCGCCTACAGGAACACTTCGACGGCGAAGGCCGCGAAATCCATTCCGGGCGCAACTCCATCCGCACCCTCGAGGTGGGAGGGCTCACGCTCTGCGTGAAGCGCTTTGCCCGCGCCCCGCTCCGGCGCGAGCTCCAGCAGATGATCTACAAGTCGTCGAAGGGAAAGAAGGCATTCATCCGCCCCATGCTCCTGCGCGAGCGGGGATTCGAGAGTCCCGAGTCGGTGGCGCTCGTCAGCTACCGCCACGGCCTCTGGCGCACCACGGTCTACTACGTGAGCCTCCTGTCGCAGTACCGCTACTCCATGGCCACGCTCGCCGAAGCCCCGGCCGACGAGCAGCGCGAGGTCACCGAAGCCTTCGCCCGCTTCGCCGCGCGCCTCCACGAGGGGGGATTTCTCCACCGCGACTTCTCGTCGTCCAACATCCTCTACGACCGCATCGGACCGCGCTACCACTTCGCGCTCATCGACACGAACTCCATCAGATGCGGCTCCGACGTGGGCATCGAGAAGGGCTGCCGCAACCTCGCCCAGCTCACCGGCGACGAAGGATTCTTCTCACTCCTCGCCCGCATCTACGCCGCCGAACGAAAGGCCGACCCCAACCTCTGCGCACGCCTCAT
>CALZMA010000257.1 GCA_945788445.1 uncultured Bacteroidales bacterium
TCACGACCCTCTCCCCCGGTGTCTACCTCTTCAACGTGCGCACCCTCGCCGGCTCCGAGAGCCGCAAGGTGGTTGTGAAGTAAGGCAGACCATTGGATATGGTATTATAAGATGTTGGACGCAGCGCGCGTCCAGCGTTCCATGTGAGTCCCGGAGGACTGACCTTTAAATAAGATTTTCAGCCCTCACGCTGAACGCATGGCACAGGGCATATACATCAGAATAATCAGAAGAATCCGTAATCAAAAAAGAGTCCGAATTTTATTGATTACGGATTTTTCTGATTTTTCTGACTCTTGAAAACCCAGGGCTTCACCCTGGGCTATGGGCTGAAGGTCAGCCCTTCGGGCCTCCACATTGAACGCATCTTTATAACCTATAACCTAATAACCCCATAACCCCATAACCTAATAACCTAATAACCTACTTATAACCCAATAACCCAATAACCCAATAACCTAATAACCTACTTATTTAAACAACGATGAACGAGAAAAAAGTTCAGCGGAAGCCCATCACCTTCCGCCAGTTTAGTCGCAAGAGCTGGAGCCTCTTCAGCTGTCTCGGCCGCGAAGTGCGCATCGGCGTGCTCGGCGTGTGTACCCTTGCCTGTGCCGCACCCCGCCTGCAAGCCGCCACGCCGCTCCTCCTGACCGAGGACGAAGCTGAGGAACGCGAGGCCGAAACGCCGGCCGACACGCTACAGCTCGGCGAAGCTGCCGTGGCTGCCACCCGAGCCCCGCTCGCCGCCAATGTGGCCGCGCGACAAGTGACCACCTTCACACAAGCCGACCTGGAGGCGGCTGGCATCACCTCCATCAACGACCTTCTGAAACTCTCTGCGGCTACTGATGTCCGACAACGCGGAGGGTTTGGTGTACAGACGGACATCAGCATCGACGGCGGAACGCACGACCAAATTACCCTGCTGCTCAACGGCGTTCCCCTTGTTAATCCCCAGACGGGGCACAATGCAGCAGACTTTCCCGTAAATCTTTCCGACATCGAGCGCGTCGAAATTCTCGAAGGCGCCGCATCGCGCGTCATGGGCAGTCAGGCCTTCAGCGGGGCCATCAACATCGTGACCCACCAGCGCCCCACCGCTCCTTTGGAAGCACAGGTGGAAAGCGGTTCCTACGGCCTCTTCCGCGCTGAGGCCCGCACGGCCTGGAACCTCGCGCCGCAGTGGCAGACCTCCGTGAGCGGCAGCTTCCAGCGCAGCGACGGCGCTACGGACAACAGTGCCTTCAAGGGCGGAAAAGCCTTTGCCTGGCTGGGCTACCGCTCGGCCGACTTCGACCTCGACCTGCAGGCGGGTACGACCCTACAGGACTTCGGGGCCAACACGTTCTATTCCGCTGCCTACCCCAACCAGTGGGAGGCCACGCGCCGCTTCCTCGTTTCGGCCCGCGCGGAGAGCAAGGGCCGCGTCCACCTGGCCCCGCAACTTTCCTGGCTGCGCAGTCTCGACCACTTCCAGCTCATCAAGGACTCCGAAACGGGCGAGAATTTCCACCGCGGCGACGTGTTCACGGCCGGACTCAATGCCTACACCGACTGGGCGCTGGGCCGCACGGCTTTCGGCGCGGAACTCCGCGAAGAGGTCATTTACTCAACCAACCTCGGCCGCGAACTGGCCGAGGAGCAGCGCGTGGAAATCGGCGGCGAGAAGGGACGCTATTACACGCGCCGCGACGACCGCACCAATCTTTCCTATTTCCTCGAACACAACCTTGTCTGGCAGCATTTCACCCTTTCGGCGGGTGTGATGGCGGAACGCAACAATGCCATCGACGGCAAGTTCCGCCTTTATCCCGGCGTGGACCTCAGCTACCGCCCCTCGCGGGCCTGGAAGGTTTACGCCTCGTTTGAACGTTCCCTTCGCCTGCCGAGTTTCACGGATTTGTGGTACAAGAGTCCGACGCAGGAAGGCAACGTGGGACTGCATCCCGAAGAGTGTTCGGCCTTCCGCCTCGGCACGGACTTTGTGCATCCCTTCGTCACGCTCCGCCTGAAGGCCCACTACAAGCGCGGCGAAAACATGATTGACTGGGTGATGCGTTCGGCCGACGACATCTACCACGCCACGAGTTTCTCCCTGGACATCTACGGCGCGGGGCTCGATGCCGACTTCCGCCTGCGCCAGTGGCTCGGCGACCGCCAGCCGCTCCAGCGCCTCACGCTCTTGTACGCCTGGATCGGGCAGCACCGCAGGGCGGGCGAACCTTACTTCAAGTCGAACTATGCGATGGAGTACCTGCGCCACAAGTTCGTGGCCCGCTTGCGCCACCGTGTGGTGTCGAAGCTGGAGGCGGAATGGACACTGCGCCTGCAGGAACGCGAGGGCTCGTACCTCGTTTACCGCAACCACCAGGCCACCGCTGAGGCCCGCCCCTACGGAACGCATGCCCTTCTGGACCTCCGCCTCGACTGGACCACGCCCCGCTACACCTTCTTCGCCGACCTGACGAACCTCACCGCCCACCGCTACTTCGACCTGGCCAA
>CALZMA010000258.1 GCA_945788445.1 uncultured Bacteroidales bacterium
TTCCACGAGAGGCCGATGCGGACCACCATGCGGTTGAGCGGGTAGTGGGGCACGAGGAAGGGGTTGCCTGCGCCGGCCGAGTAGTTGAGGTGGGTGGCCATGATGTAGAAGCGCGTGCGTTTCAGGTGGAAGTTCACGTAGGCGTTCACGATGGGGTAGTTGCCGATGGCCACGCGGTGGGCAGCGTCCTGCACGGCGTATTGGCCCACGAGGGGCGAGTAGGCGGGGGCATCGTAGCGCGTGAAGTAGCGCACGTCCGTTCCCAACTCGGTGCGGAGCACGCGGGCGATGCGGAAGAGCAGGTAGAGGTTGCTGTAGGCTGTCAGCGCGGGAACGGGCAGTACGTCCTTGTGGGTTGAGGTTTGCCAAGTCAGCTCATTGTCCCAATGGAGGATGCCCCACTGGAAACCGTGGTTCAGCGTGAGCGCCACGAGCTGCGTGTTCTTTTTCGACTGGGCCACCTTCACGCCGTGGCGGTAGTTCTCGAAACCGTCCGAGGCCGTGAAGGGCGTGAGCGTCTCTTGGAAATAGATGTAGTTCTGGATGTTCTCCAACGAGGCCGTGAGCGCCGTGTTGCGGTAGCGGAGCGTGGCGCAGAGCCGCGTGCGGAGCTGCTTGTCGAGGTCGTTGTTGGTCCACCAGGCATTGCGGGCGTAGTAGTGGCGGAAGTAGAACGAGGGGCGCTCGTTGCGCAGGAAGCCGTTGAAGTCGAAGTGGAGGGAGTCGGTGCGGAGGGGCAGGGAGAGGGAGGCATCGGCCTCGATGTTGAACTCACCCCAGTCCGTGCCCGTGGTGCGGATTTCGCCCAGCAGGTTGTAGCGCAAGACAGGGCCTCGCTGGCTGAGGATTTGTGCGCCCACGGTGAAGTAGTTCTCGTGGAAGACGCGCTGCGGGAGGAGCCCCGTGGAGTTGGGTTCGCGGAAGTCGAAGCGGGCGTATTCGTGCTTGCCGAAGAGGCGCAATCCCATCTTCATCCAGCGGTTGAAGCCCTCGTGGAGTTCCACGGCCAGGGTGTTCTCGATGCCGAGGTGGTGGGTACGGTCGTTGGCCGAGTCGCCGGGGAGGAAGAAGTTTTCGAAGTAGCCGGGGTTGTCGGCGTTGTTGCGTTCGTGCGACTGGAAGCGGCGCACGTTGTCCGTGATGCGCAGGGTGTGGATGAAGCTCGACACGGGGATAAATTCCGAGGTAATCTTGAGCGAGTCCGGTGTATCTTCCTGTGCTTCGGCCTGTTCGGCCAGTGCACGGCGGCGTGCGGCAGAGGAGCGTTTGCCGTCCTCCTGTTCGCCGGGCTTGTTCGCGAGGCGGGGCAGGCGTGGCTGTCGGCGGGTGGAGCCGGTCTGGGCTGTACCTTCCGTGGCCGGCGGGTTGGCCAAGCTGTCGGTCGTCTGGAGGGCAGGGTGTACGGGGGCTTTCACTTCCCGGCCCTGCGCATCGCGGTAGCGGCGGAAGCCCAGGCTGTAGCTGTGCGTGAGGAAGAGTTGCGTGCCTTCCATCTTGTTCCAGGCGCGGGCCAGGTTGATGGGCATGTCGGCCGTAGCGTAGCGCGTGGGGAAGCGTTCGGGGCGGTTGATGTAGTCGTCGTTCTCGATGCCGCCGTTTTCGCGTGTCTTGAGGAAAAGGCGTTTGGCGTAGACGTGCAGCTTGTATTGTTCGCCGCGGTACGAGGCGAAGAGGGCCCCGTCGAAGTGCGCGGTGGACTGTCCTTCGTAGTAGCCGCGGCCGTAGGCATAGTCGGCGCGGCCGCCGAAGCCCAGCTTCTTTCCCGAGTTCACCGAGAAGAGTGCCGTGAGCCGGTCCTCACCGTCCGTCTTGTTGCCGCAGGAGTGGTACGTCATGTTGGTGAAGGGCGACTTCGTGTTCGTGAAGAGCCACTCGCCGGTGGGGCGCAGGAAATAGTCGTAGGGGCGGAAGAAGATGAAGGGCGCTTGCTGCATGTCGTAGCCCTGCCCGGTGAAGAGGCGCGAGATGCGCGGCGCGCTCAGGTTGCCCGTGTAGTTGTAGTGGCCGCGCGGGCCGTCTGTCGCGTTCTCGTTTTGGAAGCCGTGGGGGATGGTGTCGTAGTCGGCGGGCCGTATGGAGCCGAAACGGGGGTCTACGGTCCAGGCGTAGATACCTTCGGGCACATCCTTCTTTTTCGACGAATTTCCGTCCGCCGTTTCCTCGAAGCCCGAGGTGCGCTGAGATTGTTCGAAGTCTCTGTCGAGCGGCTGCACGTATTGGGCCGGGGAGGCCAGGGCGAGTGCCGCACAGAAGAGCAGTGTGAGAAGTCGCATAGAGAAGAGAGATAAGTGAGGCTTCAGAAAGCGTGTTTACTGGTATTTCTGGATAAACGTGGGGGCCACCTCATCGCCGAGTGCAGCCGCACGTTCCAGGTATTGTTTCGCTTTCGCCTTGTGTCCGAGTTCGCCGTGGGCAATGCCCATCACGCGGTAGCAGTCGGGACTTTCCGGCAAGTCGGCGAGCAGTTTTTCCGCAGCTTCTGCCGCTGCCTCGAACTCGCCCAC
>CALZMA010000259.1 GCA_945788445.1 uncultured Bacteroidales bacterium
AGTGGGTTCAGTCGTGGTAAGTAATGTACAGTTCGCGGCGTGAAGCCTCGAGTGTGTTGAGCATGAGCATGGTAATGGTCATGGGGCCTACGCCGCCGGGGACGGGCGTGATGTAGGAGCAGAGCGGGGCCACGTTGTCGAAGTCCACGTCGCCGGCAAGGCGGAAGCCTTTGGGGCGGCTCGCATCGGGCACGCGGGTGGTGCCCACGTCAATGACTACGGCTCCGGGCTTGACCATGTCTGCCGTGACGAACCCCGGCTGGCCGATGGCCGAGATGAGGATGTCGGCTTCGAGCGTCTCCTTCTTCAGGTGGGCGCTGTGGCTGTGGCACACGGTGGTCGTGGCATCGCCAAATTCCTTCTGCATCATCAGCTGCGCCATGGGCTTGCCCACGATGTTGGAACGGCCGAGGATGACGCACTTCTTGCCGCGCGTCTCGATGCCGTAGCGGCGCATGAGTTCGAGAATGCCCTTCGGCGTGGCGGAGATGAAGCAGGGGAGGCCGATGGCCATGCGGCCCACGTTGATGGGGTGGAAACCGTCCACGTCCTTGCGGTAGTCGATGGCCTCGATAATCCGCTGTTCCGAGATGTGGGGCGGAAGGGGCAGCTGCACGATGAAGCCGTCCACGTCCTGGTCGCGGTTGAGGCGCGCAACGCAGTCGAGGAGTTCTTCCTCCGTCACGTCGTCCTCGAAGCGGATGAGCGAGGAGGTGAAACCGCAGGCTTCGCAGGCCAGCACCTTGTTGCGCACGTAGGTTTCGCTGCCACCGTCGTGGCCCACGAGCACGGCGGCGAGGTGGGGGCGTTTCAGCCCCATCTCAACCCTCCGTGCCACTTCTTCGGCAATTTCCTTCTTAATTGCGGCCGCCGTAGCCTTTCCGTCAATCAGTTGCATGGTTGGGAGCGTTTAGTTTGTCATTGTAGTGTGCGGGAGCGGGGCGCGGGCTTAGCGCATCTTCGGCATGCCCGGCATTTGCGGCATGCGTGCCATCATTTTGCCCATCTTCGAGCCCGTCACCATCTTCATCATCTTGCGCGTCTGGTCGAACTGCTTCACGAGGCGGTTCACCTCCTGGATAGTGGTGCCCGAACCCTTGGCAATGCGGTTCTTGCGGCTTTGGTTGAGGATTTCGGGGTGCTCGCGTTCCTTCGGGGTCATGGAGAGGATGATGGCCTCGATGCCCTTGAAGGCATTGTCGTCGATTTCCACGTCCTTCAGCGCCTTGCCCACGCCGGGAATCATCGAGGCGAGGTCCTTCAGGTTACCCATCTTCTTGATTTGCTGGATTTGGGCGAGGAAGTCGTTGAAGTCGAACTGGTTCTTCTGGATTTTGCGTTGCAGCTTGAGAGCTTCTTTCTCGTCGAACTGCTCCTGGGCGCGTTCCACGAGGCTCACGATGTCGCCCATGCCGAGGATGCGGTCGGCCATACGGTCGGGGTGGAACACATCGAGTGCTTCCATCTTTTCGCCCGTACCGACAAACATGATGGGCTTGTCGACCACGGTGCGGATGGAGAGGGCAGCACCGCCGCGGGTGTCACCGTCGAGCTTGGTGAGCACGACGCCTTCGTAGTCGAGGCGTTCGTTGAACTGCTTGGCCGTGTTCACTGCGTCCTGACCCGTCATGGCGTCCACCACGAAGAGCGTGTCGTCCGGTTGGATGGCCTCCTTGATGGCAGCGATTTCCTGCATCAGTTCCTCGTCCACGGCGAGGCGGCCGGCAGTATCGACAATCACCGTGTCGAAGCCCTTGGCCTTGGCTTCCTGCACGCCTTCGCGGGCAATCTTCACGGGGTCCTTCTCCTCGAGGTTCATGTAGATGGGCACCTCAATCTGCTCGGCAAGCACGCGCAGCTGCTCCACGGCAGCGGGGCGGTAAACGTCGCAGGCCACGAGGAGGGGCTTGCGGTTCTTCTTGTTCTTGAGCAAGAAGGCCAGCTTGCCCGAGAGGGTCGTCTTACCCGCACCGTTCAGACCGGCCATGAGGATGACGGATGGACGGCCGCTCAGTTTCAGTTCGCGGGCCTGACCGCCCATGAGCTGGGCGAGTTCGTCGTGGACAATCTTCACCATGAGCTGTCCGGGCTTCACGCTGGTCAGCACGTTCTGGCCGAGTGCCTTCTGCTTCACGGTGTCGGTGAAGGTCTTGGCCACTTTGTAGTTTACGTCGGCGTCGAGGAGTGCGCGGCGCACGTCCTTGAGGGTTTCGGCCACATTGATCTCGGTGATGCTGCCTTCGCCCTTGAGTATTTTAAAAGACCGTTCGAGTCTTTCGCTTAGATTTTCAAACATGGAATATTGGGGAATTTATAATTGGGGTGCAAGGCCTGCGTTCAAGGCTGAGGGCCTTGCGCTCCCAATGATAATCGAAATTTGCTTCTGCGGGGGAAGTAAGTGATAGCCTCCTTACCCGTAGCCAGGCGCATAGGGGCGCGAAGGGGGGTACTAAACGAGTCCCTTGCCGTGGCAGTTCTTGAACTTCTTGCCGCTTCCGCAGGG